>JBEQUD010000123.1:0-3577 GCA_040349235.1 Acidobacteriota bacterium | reverse complement strand
TTGCCTGCGCCAACGTGGCGTTGATGCCCGCGTCGGCGTCGGCCCAGGAAAAGGCCCAAGCGAAGTTCGGCATCGGCACGCCCGCCACGGCGATGGAGCTCCACGAGACGGGCCTCTCGGTCAGCCCGGATGGGCGAGGGCTTCCACCCGGCAAAGGCACCGCCCAGCAGGGTGCCTTCGTCTTCTCGCAGCGCCGCTGCCCAACGTGCCACGGCCCGACGGGGCAAGAGGGCCCCGGGCCGCGCCTCGTCTACGAGAAGGGACGCACGTTCGAGCGGAACACGACCTACGAGCCGCCGAGCATGTGGCCGTTCGCGCCCTCGCTCTGGGACTTCATCAACCGCGCGATGCCGTTCGACCAGCCGGGATGGCTCTCCGCGAGCGAGGTCTACGCGCTGACGGCGTTTCTGCTGCAACAGAACGGCATCATCGCGGAGACGGACGTGATGGACCCCGAGACATTGCCGCGGGTCCAGATGCCGAATCGGGCCGCTTACGATCCGGCGCAGGCCGACTGGAAGCCCGGCACCCCTCGAGGCTTCGTCAACAAATGACGCGCGCCACGCCAACGCTGACCCTGGCGTGCGCGCTGGTGCTGGGCGCCCTTGTCTGCCCCGCCCATGCCCGGGCCCAGGAACAGCGCCAGGGGGACGAGGCGCGCGTGATGGCTGTTCTGGAGACCATGGCCCAGGCCACCATCACGAAGGACATGGCGATGCTCGACCAGGTCTTCCATCGCGAGTTGATCTACGAGCACACCAACGGCCTGACCCAGACGAAGGCCGAGGCCCTGAAGCTTCTGGCCGGCTGGAACGTCCGGTCCATGAAGTTCCTCGACCCGACGATCCGGTTCTACGGCTCGGTCGCGCTCGTGAAAACCATCACGCTGCTGCAGACCGTCCGTCGTGACGGGACGTCGGCGCCAGACAGTCGGCTCGATGTGTTGTGGGTGCTCGTCAAGGAATCTGGCGGCTGGCAGATCGTCGCCCGGCACACGACGCGGCTGGGCAGCGCCAAGACAGACTAAGTCTGTGGCAGAGTCTGTGGCGCACCGATCGCGGCCGTCGCCGCTGGGAATTGAGGGAATGGTTACACGCCGTACGTTCTTGAATAGGGCCGCCGCCGCGGCGGCGCTGGCCACCGCGCCACTTGGCCGCCTCGCCGGGGCCACCACCGCCGGGTTGCCGCAGAACGCGCCCGTGGCGAACGCGCCCGTGGCGCCGCCGGAGGTCGCGACGGCCGGCCGGCCGCAACCCGCGGAGCGATTCGGCCCGAGCGTTGACAACCTCCCCATCATCGACGCGCACATCCACCTGTTCGACGGCACGCGGCCCGAAGGCGCGGGTTACATGGGCTCGCCGGCGTATCGCCCATTCAAGACCTCGCTGCCCGGCCTCTACGCGCCACTGGCCAGGCCAGCCGGCATCGTGGGCGCCATCGTCGTCGAATCGAGCAGCGTGGTCGAGGACAATCGCTGGTACCTCGACCTGGCCGAGGCCAACCCGATCATCGTAGGCATCTCCGGGCGGCTCGACCCGTACAAACCCGAGTTCGGCGAACACCTCGAGCGCTTCCACAAGAATCCGCTCTACCGTGCGATCCGCGCCAGCCGCTTCTACACCAACACGAACGGCAAAATCGCACTGGACCCGGTCGCCGTCGCCAACCTGAAGCTGCTGGCCCAGGCCGGCCTGGCGCAGGACACGGCCAACCCGTCCATGCCGCTGATGGCCGCCAACGTGCTGCTCGCCGACGCGCTCCCGAACGCGCGCATCATCATGGACCACCTGCCCTCCTTCGACCCCACGCCGGAAGGGCTCGCCGCCTACGAGGCGATCGTGAAGGAGATGGCCGCGCGGCCGAACATCTTCGTCAAGCTGACCGAGGTGTACCATCCGCGCCTCGACAACAACCAGGTCGTGGACGGATACATGCCGCTACACGAACGGCTCGACTTCATCTACGGCGTCTTCGGAGAAGACCGGGTCATCTTCGGGACCGACTACCCCAACTCTTACGGCGTCGCCACGATTTCCGAAGAGGTGGGGCTGATGAAGAAGTTCTTCTCCACGAAGACACGCGCCCAGGCCGAGAAGTATTTCTGGCGCAACGCGGCGCACATCTACCAGTACGTGAAGCGCGCCGACAACCAGCCGAGCCTCGGCTAAGACGCTCGGCGCCCGCTCCGCCCCGGCGTCAGCGGCGCGGGTACAGCCTGACCAGCCTGCGCTCGTCGTTCATCGACAGACCGGACACGGCCGCGATGTCGCCCCTGGCGTGTAGTTGCCTGCGGTACCGGGCGAAGTACTCCACGACGTCCCCGCCGAAGCCGAAGAAATACATGATGTCGCGGAAGTCCGCGGTGTGCACGAGCCCCAGCGCGTGCCCGAGTTCGTGCAGGCACGTCAGGTAGACGATGCTGTCCCGAAACAGCGGGTCATCGCCGGCAAGACGCGCGATATCGGGCCCGAGCGCGTTCATGTCGGGCCTGATGAACACCTCGGCGCCGCGCCGGCCACGGACGCGCACCGCACGCATCTCGCCGTACTGGCCGCCTGTGGGCTCGGCCCACTGCACCGTGACGAGCGCGCGCGCGGCGGGCGCGGCCGCGACCCGGAAGGCGCCCGCGGCGCTCCGCTGCCAGGCCTCGAGCGCCCACTGCGCCAGCTGGCGGTCCGCAGGTTGGAACCCTGTTCGCCCCGTGCCATCCGCGATGAAGTACGTGAGCGATCCGCCGAGGCGTAGAGGCTGCGGCCCCAGTGACTGCGGTCCCAGTGAGTGTGTGCCCACCCGGCAGCCCTTCTTCGTCTCCTCGAAGCCGTCGAACAGGCGCGCCGCGCCGGCGCCCGCGAGCGTCTCCAGCCGGTGCGGCTGGCCCTTCTCCACCGTGTAGCGGGCGACAGTTCCCGTCGCCGCAAGCGCGTCGGCTTCGCGCTGCATCTCGCCGTGCCACCGGTACTCGTCCAGTTCGCCGACATACATGAACACGCACATCTTCGAGATGGCTTGGAGCTTCGACAGGCTGGGCTCCCACATGTAGCCCGGGAACGCGGTCACCGATGCGAAATACTCTGGATGCGCCGCGGCGATATGGAACGCCGTGATACCGCCATTTGACGGGCCCGCGATGTGAAACTTGCCGTCGCGGATCTTGTAGTCGGCGAGCAGGCGCTCGAGGAACGCCGGAAAGATGCGCGCGCCGCCTTCGAAGAACAATTGGCCGTCGGGCGCCGCGGGCGCCACGACGATATAGCCGCGCCGCTCAGCCTCCGCGCGGAAGTTGCGGCTGACAGTCCGTTCCACGGTGTCCATCGTCTGGGCGCCGCCACCGAACACGAGCACGGCAGGATAGGCGGTGCCCGGGTCGTAGCCGTTCGGCAGGACGACCTTGTAGTGGACGACCGTGGCGCCCACCTTCGTCGTCTTCTCGAACTCTTCGGCGTGGAGTGGGCGTGCGACGGACAGCGCCACGGCAAGGGTCGCCATCGTCGCCAGTATCCACGGCAAGGTTGGGCGCTTCATGGTATCGCTGCTCACGTCGCGCATCCCCACCTGCCCCTCTGCAGGGGCGCCCGCC
>JBEQUD010000122.1:0-8776 GCA_040349235.1 Acidobacteriota bacterium | reverse complement strand
ACGCGGCGTGGGCGTCGGCCTTCACTTCCTTGACCTGCCACTGGTCGGTGCGCGTGAGAAAACCGTGAATCGGGACGGCCCCGCCGGCGATGTTGCCGAGCTGCATGTCGAAGCCGTAGCGCTTCCCGTTGGCGTAGAACGCCTGCTCGTCCAGACGATTGGCCCAGGGCGCGAGCACGGGAATCCCGCGCAGGATGTTCTGCCCCTTCACCTTGAACTCGTTCGTGCCGTTGCCGGCCGACGGCTGAACCGCCACGACCATCTGGTGCCGCGCGTCCTCGAGGACGACGACGTCGCCGTCGCGCTTGGCGGAATACTGTGCGAGCGCGGGCGTGGAGACAGCGAGGCAGAGGACGGACAGGCCGGCGAACAGGCGCGCGTGTTTCATGCGGTTCACTATCCGCCACCGCACGAGGCGGTGGCAAGTGGAAAGCAGTGGGCGATTGACACCCCTACCCCTTCGGGTCATCATCGTTCGCCCTTTGCCCAGCCGAATCAGGAGTACCCCGACGATGCACCGCTCCGTTCTTGCCGTCGCACTGCTCGCCCTCGCTGGCGCGCCAGGCCCACACGCGCAGGCCCCCGTCGCCATGCCGGCGATTCCCGGCGTCGTCGCGGCGGGCAGCCCGGCCGTGTTCCTCAAAGGCGGCATGACGAGCTCCGAGGGCCCCATCGCCGCGCCGGACGGCAGCGTCTACTTCTCGGAGCCCACCGTCAACAAGATCTACCGCGTGGACCCGAGCGACGCCGTCACCGTGCTCTACGACGCGCATCACGTGGACGACCCGGCCGGCGAACGCTGGCGGCTTCCGGCGTTGGCCATGAACAGCAAGGGGACAATCTTCGCCTGCCGCCGGGCCGGCTCGAAGATTGGGATCGCCATCGTGTATCCCACCGATCAGGCCAAGTTCATCGCGGAGTCCTATCGCGGCACGGGGTTCGGCGCGCCCAACGACCTGTCGATGGCCCGGGATGGCGGCATCTACTTCACCGACCCCGGCACGCAAGAACAGGGCGCCCAGCGCGCGCACTTCATCTACTACGTGAAACCGTCGGGCGACGTCGTGCTCGCGACCGACCAGATCGGCCGCCCCAACGGGCTCGTGCTCAGCCCGGACGAGAAGACGCTCTACGCGGTCGATTCCCAATCCGAGTTCGTCTTCGCGTTCGACGTGCACGCGGACGGGACACTCGCGCACCGGCGCGACTTCGCCAAGCTGCAGGGCGTCAAGAAGACCGAGCGGGGCCTGAACAACGGCATCGACGGCATGGCCATCGACAGCGAGGGACGCGTCTACGCGATCAGCAATGCCGGAGTCGAGGTCTTCACGGCGAAGGGCGAGGCCCTCGGTATCATCCCCGTGCCCGTCAAGGCGCAGAATCTGGCGTTCGGCGGCCCCGACGGCAAGACGCTCTACATCGTCGGGCACGGCAACCTCTACAAGGTGCGGATGCTGGCGCAGCGCTTTGCCGGCCGCGCCAAGTAAACCGACCGCCGTGGTCCACCACTAAGGAGACGAGCGATGCGCGCTGGCTCTCGAATTCGACGGACGTCTCTGCTGCTGTCGGTCGTGGTGGGCGCCGCGATGGGCCTGTCGGCCGCGCGCGCATCGGCGCAGGACGGCGCTGCGCCCGCGCGGCCCGCCCCGCGCCCGAACGAAATCACGATCGACGCCGACGGCACGTTCCACCTGCCCGCCCAGGCGATTCCGATGTCCAGCCTGATGAGCCCCGAGCTGAAGGAATCGCTGCTGCACGACACCACCCTCGCGCGCGATCCGAAGTACACCGAGCGGCAGCCGGACGGATCGACGCTGATGCACAAGGTGCACCGCGACCGGCAGGCCGCGCTCTATCCCGTGCAGAAGGACGATACGAAGGTCGGCGGCGTCCATGTCTTCGTCTTCACGCCCAAGGACGGGCCATCGCCGAAGAACAGGAACCGCGTCCTCATCGAGCTCCACAGCGCCGGCTGCTGGACGGACTGCGCACAGCTCGGATCCCAGCCGATTGCCTACCTGGGGAAGATCAAAGTTGTGGCCGTGGACTACCGCGAGCCGCAGTTTCCGTCGGCCGTCGAGGACGTCACCAACGTCTACACCGCGCTCCTCAAGACCTACCGGCCGCAGAACATCGGCATCTACGGGTGCTCGCGCGGCGGCGTGCTCGTCGCGCGCTCGCTCGCGTGGTTCCAGAAGCACAAGCTGCCCCGGCCAGCCGCGGCCGGCATCCTGTGCGCGAGCGCGGGCGGGGACCGGGGCGATTCCGGCTACCTCGGCAACGAGCTCGGCAACGGCAACATGACGAGGGGCGGTCCGCAAGTGGACCGCGACCTGGGCGACATCGATCCCAACGATCCGCTGGCGGCCCCCATCAACTCGCCGGATGTCCTCTCGAAGTTTCCGCCGACACTGATGGTCACGGGCACGCGGGGCATCGAGTTGAGCACGGCGGTGTATACCCACGCCCAGCTCGTCAAACTGGGCGTCGAGGCCGACCTGCACGTGTTCGAAGGCGGGCGGCATTCGTTCTGGTACGACCCCGCGCCGCCTGAATCCAAGCAGGTCTACGACATCATCGTGAAGTTTTTCGATCGCCATCTGGGCCGCCCCGCGGGCGGGCCCGCCACGCCACGCACGACGACCGTCTCGAAAAAGGATTGAACGGATGACCGGCACCCTAGTCCTGGCATTGATGGTGGGCGCACTCGCCCAGGCCCCCGCCGCCGCAACGGGCGGCAGCGCCGAGAACGGGAAGGCGTTGTGGGACAGCGCGAAGACCGCGTGCCGCCAATGCCACGGCAACGCGGGCGAGGGCGGCTTCGGCCCCGACCTCGCGGGCCGCGGCCTGAGCGCCGACGAGTTCAAACGCGCTGTCAGAAAACCCTGGGGCGTGATGCCGGCCTACACCGACGAGCAGGTCAACGACCAGGCCGTGGCGGACCTGACGGCCTACTTCGCGAGCCTCCCCAAAGTTGCCCAGACCGGGGCGCCGCGCTACACGGCACCGGCCGGCGCGCCAGCAGGCCAGCACCTGGCGACGGACGCGTACGGCTGCACCCTCTGCCACAACCCGGAGTTTGCCGCGCCACGCCGGAACCTTGGGGGCGCGGCGGCCACCGCGAATATGGCGACCTTCTCCAAATTGGTCTACGAGCACACGGATCAATACCCAATGGGGCGCATGGGTAACTACTCGCGGGACCGGCTGCCGGAAGCGACGCTGCAGCAGATTTTCGACTACATCCTGGCGCTCGGCTTGCGCGTGCCGGTCACCGCCACGGGGACGCTGGCCACGTCCGACGGCGCCTACACCTACGCGGTTACCGTGAAGAACACCGGCCGCAAGATGCGCGGTGGCCTGGCAGCGGAGGAGCTGACGATTTCGCTGGCGCTGCCGGCGGGCGCCACCGTCACCAACACCACGGGCCTGAACTACCAGGGGGTGACGCACGATCCGAAGGGCGATGCGGCTGTCTGGACGCTGCCGCGCCTTGGTCCCGAGGAAAGCCAGGCCTTCAGCGTGACGTTGATGGGCGGAACAGCGGCCAGCGGCCTTCAACAGGGGTCGGTGGTGCGCTGGGCCAAACCGCTGCTGCGCGGCAACCCCGCGGCGCCGAAGCTGACGCTGAAGGATCCGTCGATTCCTGAGACGGGCGACCAGGTGAACATCTCGTTTCCGGCAGCGCAGCGATAGATCTGGCTCGCGGGCGAAAGCACGCTGGCGACCAGCACGAGCCGCATCAGCCATGAGCAGCCTCGTGGTTGTGCGTAGCGGTCGTACCGGCCGTCAGCGGCCGTAGCGCGCGCCGGGAAGTCGCACTTCCGCTCGAACCCTCCCGCACCCACGTCGACTATCGGCCCGTCCCACCTTGGGTTGATCACGGCATGCAGCGCCAAGGCTGATTCGCACGTCACGGATCGTGCGCACCGAAGTCGACCTGATGAATCGCTGCAGTGCAACTTCCGACTACGAAATGCTCGGCGCGCTTCGACGGCCGCTGCCGACCGGCACGACCGCTACGCTCCTGGGCGGCTATGGAACGAGGCGGGCGTCAGGCCGAAACTACCCGACGCTCGTGGCGCGCCTTTCGTTGTTAGCTCGACCTGGAATCGGACGGTCGGTGCGTAGACGCGCAGCGGCAACGACGAGTTCACATACGACCAACCGCTAGTCATAGCTTGAGGTTAAACTCACGCTGAGTGTACTCCTCTACTCTCGCTGGAGACCGCCTCCTGCATCTCGCTCACGGTCAATATCGCATGTGACAGTGAAACTCCACTGCGGGCAAATCGAAAGGATCGGTCTGCAATGCAGAGGGGCAATAGTTGGAAGTACGAGCCGTGCGCAGACTGTGGGCTTCGCGTTCAGTACCGCACCGACGAAAACGGCAACAACCGCGCGTACGACGAGGGCTCAGGCACTGAACACCTGTGTGAGGGGCCACGAACGCCTCGTCACTGGCAGGGCGGAAGGTCCGAGAGCAACCGGCGAAAGTTCTAGAGCTGCCACGTTGCATCGCGATCGCGTCGGCTACGAGCTGCACGTTCGCGGAGCAACGCACACTGAGACATCCGCATCGTCAGGTTTTGGCGCTCGACATAGCTCATCGAAACGTGCTTCAGGCTCGGGTCGCCCGTGATCACCTTCGTATCACAGCCGATGGGGGGCCGGGGGGTGTCGCCGCTACCAATGGCTGGCCACAGTGGAGGTTCGGCGCGGTGGTCGTGCCGGCCGGTTGCGGCCCTAGGAGCACGCCGTTTCATTACGTAGCCGGAAGTTGCGTTGAAGCGATTCCGCACGTCGACTTCGTGTCGCACGATCCGTGGCGCTCGGGGCAGCTGTGTCGGTGGCAACCGTGACGGACGGTTGACGGGATCGGCCGATAGTCGACGTGAAAGCGGCAGAGTACGAGCTGAAACGCGACTTCCCGGCGTGCGACAGGGCCGCAACCGGTCGGTACGACCACCGCGTCACACCAAGTCCTGCAAGAGAGCCCACCATCCTACGGCGTCACCGCCTTGACCGTTCCAGATGCCGCACATAGAATCGCTGCGCTCAGCGGTCAACGATCCCAGCACCGCCCGACCCGATCCCCACAAACGAGGAGTGTCCATGCGCCTTCGACAGGCGGTTGCCGCGGCGGCCATCGCGGCGGGTTGTTTCATCTCGCTCGCGGGACAACAGCCCCCCGCCGGCGCGTACACGGCCGCGCAGGCCGTGGCCGGGCGCGCAACCTATCAAACGCAATGTGCCGCCTGCCATCTTGCCGACCTCTCGGGGTCCGGCGATGCGGCCCCGCTTGCCGGCGCGGGCTTCATGCAGGCGTGGGGCACGCGCACCACGCGCGAGCTCGTGTCGTTCATGGCGCTGACGATGCCGCCGACCGCGCCCGGCAAGTTGAGCCAGGACGAATATGCCAGCATCGCCGCATTCATCCTGCAGGCGAACGGCGCGCCAGCGGGAAACCAGGCCCTGACGCCCGCACTCGACGTCGCGATCAACCGAGTCGCGACGGGCCGCGCGACCGAGCCCGCGCCAGCGGCCGGACGAGGTCCGCGCGACGCCCCAGCGACTCCGGCGACGTCCGCTGCGGCGGCCGGCGGTCGCCAGGCGCAGCGGGCCGCTCCCGCGGCGGCGGCTAGGGCGGCGGGGCCGGTCGGCATGACGGTCGCGGGCGAGGTGAAGAACTACGTGCCGGTGACCGACGCCATGCTGCGGAACCCGGACCCGGCGGACTGGCTGATGATTCGGCGCGACTACCACGCGTCCGACTACAGCCCGCTCAACCTGATCACGGCCGACAACGTGCAGGACCTGCGCCTCCAGTGGATGTGGGCGATGACGGACGGCGGTTTCAACCAGCCCGCGCCGATCGTGCACGACGGCATCATCTACCTGAATAATCCTGGCAACGTCCTGCAGGCGCTCGACGGCCGCACGGGCGATCTCATCTGGGAGAACCACTACGGCACCGACACCGACGGCGCCGCCATGCGGGGCATCGCGATCTACGAAGACAAGATCTTCGCGGCCACGAGCGAAGCGCACCTGATGGCATTCGACGCGAAAACCGGCAAGACCGTCTGGGGCGTCACGATCGGGGATCGGACCACCGGCGACTACATCACGAGCAGCGGTCCGCTGGTGGCCAACGGCAAAGTGATTCAGGGCCTCGGTGGCTGCCAGAAATACCGGGAAGAGAAGTGCTTCATCAGCGCCCATGACGCGGCGACGGGCAAAGAGCTGTGGCGCTTCAACACGGTGGCCTCGCAGGGCGAGCCGGGCGGCGACACGTGGGGACCGCTGCCAAGCCTGTTCCGAGCCGGGGGCGAGACCTGGATTACCGGCAGCTACGACCCAGCGTTGAATCTCACGTTCTGGGGCACCGCGCAGGCCAAGCCATGGATGGCCACGAGCCGCGGCATGTCAGCCAAGGACGACGGGCTCTTCACCAACTCGACGCTCGCCATCGATGCCGCCAGCGGCAAGCTTGTCTGGCACTACCAGCACGCGCCCGCCGAATCCTTCGACCTCGACGTCGTGTTCGAGCGTGTCCTCGTGGACGACGGCGGCCGGAACCTCCTCCTCACCGTGGGAAAAGACGGCGTGCTCTGGAAGCTCGATCGCAAGACCGGCCAGTACCTCGGCCACAAAGAGACGATGTTCCAGAACGTCTGGGATTCGTTCGACCCGCGCACGGGTCGCCCCACCTATCGCGGGGACATCCTCGAGCAGCAGCCTGGCGTGTGGCTGCAGGCCTGCCCGAGCACGGAGGGCGGCCACAACTGGCCTGCGTCGAGCTATCACCCCGGCACGAACCAGCTGATCATCCCGCTCAGCCAGAGCTGCGTGGAGATGAACGCGCAGCGCGTCGAGTTGAAGCCGGGCAACGGCGGCGGCGGCGCCGGCCGGCGGTTCTTTGAAATGCCGGGCACGGGCGGCAACATCGGCAAGCTGGCGGCCTTCGACGTGCGCACGATGAAGGAAACGTGGACGTACGAACAGCGGGCCCCGTTCATGACCGCCGCGGTATCGACCGCGGGCGGCGTCCTTTTCATTGGCGATCTGGATCGCCACTTCCGCGCGTTCGACGTCAAGACGGGCAAGGTGCTCTGGGAAACCCGGCTCGCCACCTCCGTGCAAGGGTTTCCCGTTACGTTCAGCGTCGGCGGGAAGCAATACGTGGCGGTGACGACCGGCAACGGCGGCGGCAGCCCGCGGCTCGTGCCGCAGACGATCGCGCCCGACCTGCATACGCCGGCGACGGGCAACGCGATCTACGTGTTCGCGCTGCCCGACAAACGCTGAATCGGCTGACGCCCTCGAGGCGCGCTATTTCTTCTCGCCCGCATGCGCGGCGGGCGGCAGATGCAGCGCCAAAAGCTGGACGGGGCCATCGAGGGCACTGAACCAGTGCGGTGTGCCTTCGGGCACCATCACGAAATCGCCCTTGCCCACGTGCTGCGCCGTCCCCCCCACGATTCCGCTGCCGCTCAGGGTCGTCGGGTTCCCGCGCTTCTCGTCCACCAAGGTGCCGCCCATGACGAACGTCGCAGACCCGTCGATGATGTAGAGCAGTTCCACCCCCTGCTCGTGGACGACAGCCGTTCCGCTGGCCACGCGGTACTCGATGTTCGCAGCGTAGGGGGCGAGGGCGAGCATCGGTTCGGTCACGACGGCCTGGCCGTCCTTCCGTTCGCTCTTGGCTTTGGCGACAAGCGCGGCGACGTCTGTCGATGTCGCCATGTTCTTCATCGCCTGCCCAGCCGCGGCGGCCGCGCGCGGCAGGTGCACGGACATCAGCACCATGGGGCTGTCGATGGCGCTGTACCAGTGCGGGGTGCCTTCGGGCACCATCACGAAATCGCCCTTGGCGATGTGGTGCGGTGTTCCGCCGTCAATGCCCGTGCCGCTGAGGCTCTGCGGCGTGCGTGTCTGGTTCAGGAGCTGTCCGCCGATGACAAACGTGCCTGCCCCTTCGAGGGCGCAGATGAATTCGGCGTCCTGCTCGTGCACCATTGCCGGGCTCACGGACGCCCGATATTCGATGTTCACTTTGTACGGTCCGAGCAGCAGCAGGCGCTGCTGGATGATGCCCTCGCCTTCCTTCCGATCCCGTTTCGCCTTGGCGACGAGCGCGGTGACCTCCGCCGAGGAGGCCACGCTCTTTGCGGCCGGCGCGGGCAGCGCGGGCGGAGCCTGCTTGGCGAACACCGACGCGGACAGAAGCGCCAACACACCGCCGATCGTCACGACACGCATGCACGGCCTCCAATCATGATCAAGCGCCCGCTCGCCCTTGCTTGCCCGTCTCGAATCTGCTCCGGCGCTACGGTTGCGCGGGAAGCCCCAGCAGTTGCGCGGGGTTGCGCCTCGACATCGCGGCCAGTTCGTCCTCGCTGAATCCTCGCTTCTTCAGCTCGACGAGCGTCGCCGCAAAACCGTCTGCGGGCAGGATGCTGCCCTTCTGGCCGAGGTCGGACGACAGGATGCAGAACTGCGGCCCGACCTGGCGAATCGCGGCCGCGAAGCGATCCAGCTTCGCCTGGTCGGCCGGGCTGGTGCTCAGCCCGCCGGTGAACTCGAGGAATGCGCCGAGCGACGCGGCTTCCTTCATCTGCGCGATGGACATTCCCGGCGCCGGCATGTTGATCGCGTGGGTCACGACGATGTGGGTGACGCCTTGCGCGCGCGCCTCTCGAATCAGCATCAGGGCCTCGACGGCCGACGTGTGTCCGGTCGCCATGGCCAACCCGTGTTTCGCGATGACCGC
>JBEQUD010000422.1:0-3150 GCA_040349235.1 Acidobacteriota bacterium | reverse complement strand
GCTCGGCCACCGTGGCGTGCGTCTCGGCATCACGTATCCGGAAATCACCGAGATGCAGACCCGGGCCATCATCGAGGCCGCGTGCCGGCTGCAGAAGGAGGGCCAGAAGGTCATTCCGGAAATCATGATTCCGCTCGTCGGCCACGTGAAGGAGCTGCGCGATCAGAAGGCCGTCGTCGATCGGGTGGCGGCCGCGACGATGAAGGCGCAGGGCGTGAAGGTGAAGTACCTCGTCGGGACCATGATCGAGGTGCCGCGCGGGGCGGTGACCGCCGACCAGATCGCCGAAGAGGCGCAGTTCTTCTCCTTCGGGACCAACGATCTGACGCAGCTCACGTTCGGGTTCTCACGGGATGACGTGGGCAAGTTCCTGCGCATCTACCAGGAGAAGAAGATCCTCGATCGCGATCCGTTCGCGTCGATCGACACGGTCGGCGTCGGCGCGGTCGTGATGATGGGCGTGAAGCTGGGCCGTCAGACGAAGCCCGATCTGAAGATCGGTGTCTGCGGCGAGCACGGCGGCGATCCCTCCTCGATTCACTTCTTCGAGAAGGCCGGGCTCAACTACGTCAGCGCGTCGCCCTACCGCGTGCCCGTGGCGCGTCTGGCGGCGGCGCAGGCGGCACTGTCGGTCAAGGTCGGGGACTGAGGCGCTCGGCGGGCGCGAGGCTCGGGCCCCAGGGCTCCCGCGGAAATGCGGGAGCCGGCCCTGGCGTCGCGCCCTCTGGCGTCTGCCTCGAACCACGGGTCTGAACCACCGTGATCACCATCTTCGTCCACCGCAACGGCGTGACCGAGCAGGCGACGAGCATCGATCGCGCGTGGCTCGCTCGCGCTTCGGACGTGTATGTCTGGGTGGATCTCGCCGCCCCGACGATTCCGGAGTCGCTCGTCCTGAGCGACACCTTTCTGTTCCATCCGCTCTCTGTCGAAGACGCGACGAGCGCGGCGCAGTATCCGAAGGTCGAGCTGTACGACGGCTATCTCTATGCCATCCTCCACGGCATCGACTACCACCACGGCAGCGCCGGGTTCTCGACGCACGACGTCGATTTCTTCCTCGGCCGCAACTACCTCGTCACCGTTCACGATGGCCACGCTCAGGCGGTCGCGGACAAGCGGGAGCACGCCACGAGGAGCCCGAACTTCATGGCGGAGGGCCCGGTGGGGCTGTTCCACCGCATCGTGGACGGGATGGTGGACGCGTATCGGCCAGAAGTGGACAAACTCGAGGATCGGTTGGACGCGCTGGAGCAGGCGATTTTCGAACCGCATTCGGAGGCGCTCCTCAAGAGCATTCTCGACGCCAAGCGCGATGTATCGTCGCTGAGGCGCGTCACCGCGCCGCAGCGTGACGTCATCGCGCGGCTGGCGCGCCGGGAGTTCGTCGATATCAGCACGGAGATGTCGTTCCGGTTCCGCGATGTCTACGACCATCTTGCCCGCGTGACCGAGGACGCGCTGATCTTCCAGGACCGGCTGACGGGGGTGCTCGACGCCCATTTGTCGAATGTCAGCAACCAGCTCAACGTCGTGATGAAGGTGCTCGCCGTCGTCTCGACCATCTTCATGCCGCTCACGCTGCTGACCGGCATCTTCGGGATGAATGTGGCGTTGCCGCGATTTCCCGGCGGGGACTCCGCGCAGTTTCTGTGGCTGGCCGGCGGCAGCGGCGTGGTGATCGTGGGCATGCTGGGCATGTTCAAGCGGAAGGGCTGGCTCTGACGTGGGGCGCATCGCGCAGCTGCCGCCTGAGCTCGCCAATCAGATTGCCGCGGGCGAGGTCGTGGAGCGTCCGGCGGCGGTCGTCAAGGAACTGGTCGAAAACGCCATCGACGCCGGTGCCCGCCGGCTGCTGATCCACGTCGAGCTCGGCGGCAAGAAGCAGGTGCGGGTCGAGGACGACGGCGAGGGCATGGGGCCGGAGGACGCGCGTCTGGCCATCGAGCGCCATGCGACGAGCAAGATCCGCCATGCCGACGATCTCGGGGCGATCGCGACGCTGGGCTTCAGGGGCGAGGCGCTGCCGTCCATCGCGTCCGTTTCCCACTTCGTTCTGCGCACGCGCCCGCGCGGCCAGGACAGCGGCACCGAGATCCGTGTGAACGGCGGCGTCGTCACCGCTGTGGCCGAAATCGCGGCGGCGGAGGGCACCTCGGTGGAGGTCAACGACCTCTTCTACAATCTGCCGGCCAGGCGAAAGTTTCTGAAGTCGGACGGGGCCGAGTCCGCCCAGGTCTCCCGCATCGTCACCCAGCTCGCGCTGGCGCACTACGAGGTGGGCTTCGCCGTGACCAGCGGCCCCCGGACGTTGCTGCGCGTGACACCGGCGGCCGCGTTTCGCGAGCGCCTGTATCAGATCTACGGCGAGCGCCCGGAACTCCTCGAGGTCGCGAAAGACGCCGGCGGGATCCGCCTGAGCGGCTACATTGCCAGCCTCGCCGGCCAGGACGCCGGGCGTGGCGCCCAGCACGTCTTCATCAACCGGCGGATCGTCAAGGACCGCACGATTACACACGCCATCCTGGACGCCTACAGCGTCGCGTCCTTCAAGGAACGCAGTCCGGAAGTGCACCTGTTCCTCGACATGGCTCCGGACGCGGTCGATGTCAACGTGCACCCCACGAAGGCCGAAGTTCGGTTTCGCGAGCAGTCGGTCGTGCATCAGGTCGTCCGGCGCGCGCTACTCGACGCCCTCGGTCAGGGCGATGCGCCGCGTCTCGAACTCCGGCCGGACGCCGTCGTCGCGGGGCCCTCGGCCGTGTTGTCGGCGATTCCCGGCATCTTGAGCGGCGGGGCGTATCCCAGCCGTTGGCGGCCCGACGGGGCCACGTCCGACGCCCCAGCGAGCCTGCGCGAATCCGCCCCGCACGCGTCGGCCTGGGGCGCCGCACCCGCGACAGGGGCCGTCCACGCCGCGGCGGCCGGCGGGGGCCACCCGGCGATGGACGCGCCGATGATGGTGCTCGGGCAGTTCCGCGACACCTTCATCATCGCGGTGGACGCCGACGGGGTCGCGATCATCTACCAGCACGTGGCCCACGAGCGCGTCCTCTTCGAGCGCGTCATGGCGCGCCTCACGGCAGGGGAGCCGGAATCGCAGCGGCTGCTCGTGCCGCTGGTCCTCGATCTGCTGCCCGCCGCGCACGA
>JBEQUD010000102.1:0-7089 GCA_040349235.1 Acidobacteriota bacterium | reverse complement strand
TGTCCATGCCGACGAGCGGCCGGAGCACCTCCATGGACGTCGCGGCGGCAATGGTCGTGAGGTTCTCGAGCGTCTGCGAGGCGACCTGTCCAATCACCTCGCCGGTCACCAGCGCGCGGGCGCGCCAGGCCGTCGCCAGGCGCTCGGCGATGCGCAGCATCAGGCGCCGGTAGATCACGACACGGAGCTCGGGTCGCACGGCGAGCAGGACCTGCTGCTGCAACTCGCCGAAGGGCACGAGCATCAGCCGCGAGCGCAGCTGGTACTGCGTGAGCACCGTGGCCAGCTCCCGCACCTTCTCCTGCGATGCGCGGGAGAGGATGGGGTAGCTGTGAAAGTGGATGAACAGGACGGAACAGCCCCGGCGAATCATCCGGTAGGCGGCAACCGGGGAATCGATCCCTCCCGACAAGAGGCACGCCACGCGCCCACCCGTCCCCGTCGGCAGCCCGCCGGCACCCGGCTCCTTCTCGAAGAAATAAAACGAGTGGTCCGGCATCCACTCGAGATGAATCGTGAGCGCCGCATGGCTGAGATCCACCGGCCACCCGCGCGCCTGTTTGATGAGGCCGCCCACCTCGCGCTCGATCTGCGGCGAGGTCAAGGGAAACCGCTTGTCCGCGCGACGGGCGGACACGCGGAATGACGGTGTGTCGCGCTCGCCCAAGTCCCGCAGGACGGCGGACGCCAGTTCCGCGCAGTCGTGCGTGGACTTTGCCGCGCGCGAGAAATTGGCGATGCCGCACACGCGGGCCAACCGCTCGCGCACCACGTCCCAGGGCGTGTCGGCACCAAGATCGATCTCGATCCGGCCCATGACCGAGCGCACCGAGCGCACGTCGAGATCGGCGAGTGCGGCCCGGAGGTTCTTGACGAGGATCCGGATGAACCAGGGGCGGTTGCGCCCCTTCAACGAAAGTTCCTTGTAGTGAACGACGATGGAAGTCATGAACCCCTGAACTACCAGATTACCCGATTACCCAAATTGCCCGTGGGCGGCTGACGCCAAGTCAGCCGCCCGGTAGCCAGAGCGGACGGCGCTCTCGATGGTGGCGGGAAGGCCGGTGTCGGTCCAGTCGCCAGCCAGGAACAACCCGTCGATGAGGGTCGCGGCACTGGGGCGCGGCGGCTGGCCGGGCGCGAGCGAGAACGTGGCGCGCGGCTCGCGAACGACCGCGGCCCGCAGGAGACGGGCGGCACCGGCCGCCGGCAGGGCGCCCACGAGTTCTTCGTGTGCCAGCGCGACCAGCGCCTGGTTGGTTCGTGCCAGAAGGGACTCCGCGCCGCTCGACACGAGCGACAGATGCGACGCCCGCCCGCCCGTCGTGATGCCCGCGTCAAATACCCACTGCATCGTGCGTCCAGGCAGGCCGACGAACGCGTCGTCGAGGACGGGTCGATCGAGCCAGAGGTTCACCGACACGATTGGGGACGCCGCCATCAGTCGCGCATTCGATACCGTCGGCGCCAGCGCAGCGGGCACGGGATCGACCAGGGCGGAGAAGGCGAACCAGGGAACGGCGGCAATCACCGCCCCGGCAAGGATGCGGGCACCGTTCAGATCGACACCGACCGCCCTGCCGTCTTCGATAATGAGGCGCGCCGCAGCCCCCGTCCGCGTTTCACTGCCGCGCGCGGCGAGAAACGCCTGGGCGGGCTCGGCATACATCTGGTTGAGCGAGGTCGCGGGCAGGACAATCGCGGCCGGCTCCGGGCCCGTGGCGGCCTTCGGCGCGAACATCTCCGCGAGGACGCGGGCAAACACGGGTGCCGCGGCGACATCCGCGGGCTGGTTGAGCGCGGCGAGCGCGAGCGGGTGCCAGAGCATGTCGCGCAGGCGAGCGGTCTGGCCATTCCGCACGAGCCATGCGTCGACAGTCTCGCCCGGCGACGCCGCGGCAACGGCCTCGCCGCGCGCCTCGCGCTGCGCAAGCCTGAGGGGCGTCGCCATGCGCAGCGCCGCCAGCTTGTCCCGACAGCCGATGCCGTCCCAGTCGATGATGCCGGCCAGGAGATGCAGCGGCGCGGGCAAAGGCGGGCACACCAGCCGGGTACGCACCCCGGCCAGATCGATCGTCGTGACAGCGAGCTGCGGTTGCACCCGCACGCGCTCGAGCGCGCCGATGTCCGCAAGGAAGGCCAGGGTGGAGCGGTAGCAGCCGAGCAGGACGTGCTGGCCGTTATCGACGAGTTCGCCGGTCTCGCGGTCGGGGAACGCGGTCGCCCGGCCGCCGAGGCGCGGCCGGGCCTCGACGACGAGTACGCGCGCGCCCCGGGTGGCGGCACGGACCGCCGCGCTCAATCCCGCAAAGCCGCCGCCGACCACGATGACGTCGAAGGTGCGGCTCACGTCGTCACGTGGCCCACAGCCACTGGCGGAGCGCAATGAGCGCCTGGCGCGGGCGGGCGACGCGGACGCGACTGGAGAACACGTCGTAGCCGCGACGTTCGATGCGGCACAGTGTTTCGAAGTAGACCGCGCGCATAATCTCGGCGGCCACCAGCCGGCGCCGGTCCCCCGGCGGACGCGCGTCGATGGCGCGCTGATAGAAGTCGCGCGCGCGCCGGCACTCGAACGCGAGCAGCGCCCGCACACGGTCGGACACCACGCCGGCTTCGAGGTCCGCAATCGTGCAGCCGTGGGACGCCAGGTCCTCGAGCGGCAGGTAGACACGACCGCGCTCCAGGTCGCCTTTGATATCGCGCAGGATGTTCGTTAGCTGCAGGGCCACGCCGAGATTCAAGGCGTAGTCCGCGGCACCCGGATCCTGGCACCGGAAGATCCGGATGCACACCAGGCCCACTGCGGACGCGACCCGCCGGCAGTACTGGAACAGGTCTTCGAAACGCTGATAGCGGGTGGTGTCGAGATCCATGGCGACCCCGTCAATCATGTCCTCGAGCGCGGGCCGCGGAAGGTCGAACGCGCGGACGAGCGGCCGCAGGGCGCGGGCCTGACTCGTCGTGGGCTCGCCGCCCCCGTAACAACGATCGAGCTCGGCGCGCCAGAACGCGACGGCTTCGCGCCCGCTCGGCAGGCCGCTCGCAAGGACGGGCGCCTCGTCCACGGCGTCGTCCACGGCCCGGCAAAAGTCCCAGACGGCGACGATGGCGCGCCGCTGCTCGGCGGGCAATACGAGGAACGAGTAGTAGAAGCTGGTCTTCCGCGCCATCGGTCAGCCCTGCACGCTGTGGCCAGCGGCCGTCCGCCAGCGTGCCATCTGCCAGAGCAACCACGGTACGTCCACCGCCCCGAGCCGGGGCCGCTCGTCGATGAGCTGTGCCCGCTGGCGATTCGCCCGATCGAGCGTCCGCATGCCGCCGAGCCAGGTGGCGCGGAGCTCCCACCGC
Organism: Acidobacteriota bacterium; assembly: GCA_040349235.1. GTDB lineage: Bacteria > Acidobacteriota > Vicinamibacteria > Vicinamibacterales > CAVVIG01 > JBEQUD01. Next base: position 3,738 of record JBEQUD010000102.1, on the reverse strand, counting down.
AGGCGCCCCCCGACGCGGTCGCACACGAAGCGGCCGGCGTCGAACTGCGCGCGCGTCACCTCGAGGCATCGTCCGAGCACCCGGACCCAGGCGTCGGCCATGGGGCGCGTAGCGAGTTGGGCCTCGGTCGCACCGGCCGCGAATTGCTCCTCCGCCGGGACGTAGAGCCGACCCGCGCGCCAGTCGCGCCCGAGGTCCTGCCAGAAGTTCGTCAGCTGCAGCGCCGTGCAGAGGGCATCGGACGAGCGATCCAGTCGGTCGTCGCGGTATCCAGCCATGCGCAGGACGAGACGCCCGACCGGATTCGCCGAACGGCGGCAGTAGTCGAACACGTCGGCCCAGCAGGTGTAGCGAGTCGTCATGGTATCCTGATCGAACGCGCTCAGCAGATCGTCGAACAGGGACAGGGGAAGGTCGAAGGACCGGATCGAATGGCCGAGCGCGCACGCGATGAGACTGTCGCGGTCCAGGGCCGAGGCACTGGCGCCGGCATCTCCCTCGACTGCGCGATGTATGCGCTCCTTCCACGCATGCAGCTGCGCCCGACGCTCTGCCTGCCCCGCTTGGCCCTCGTCAGCGATATCATCCGCCACGCGCGCGAAGGCGTAGAGGGCCGCGACGTGCGGCCGCATGGGCGCGGGCAACAGATGCGACGCGACGGGGAAGTTCTCGTAGTGGGATCGCGCCAACGCCTGGCACGCGGCGTACGCGCGCGGCAGGAGCTCGGACGAAGGTGACACGGACGCATTCTAATGCGTGATGGGATTGCGGCCCTCGTTGCGCTCGCGCTGCTAGCCGTTGCGGCAAGCCTCGCGACCACGCTGCAGGCCTATCGGCGGCGACGCTGGCAGGCGCGGGAGTCCGAACTGGCGCGCGGGCGAACAGTGCTGGCCGAATTGCCGACCGGCGACGACCTCGTGCTGGTCAGCGAGGACGCGGGCCATTTCTATTACGGCGAGGTGGCTATCGACAAGGCGTCCATCGTCGCGGTGCGCGTCCTCATCAACGGCTCGCCCATTGCGGCCTGCGTGTCGCGGCGCCGCGTGACCGGAACACCGCTCCAGGCGACGAGCTTCGAGGACCGGCCCGAAGGCATCGCGCGCGACCGCTGGGACGTCGCCGTAGAAACGGCGGCGGGGACGACCCTCGTCGAGTGCGGGGCTATTCGCGAACGGGTGTCGCAGGAACTGGCCCGCGCCGTGTTCGACGCCGTCAGGGCGGATGTCGAGCGACGGGACCTGGCCCACGCCGGACCAGCGGCATGAGCGGCCGCCCAACCGCCCGCTACCACTCCGTCTCCGGCACCTCCGAGCGATGATTCACATAGCGCGCCATCACGAAGAGCAGGTCCGACAGCCGGTTGACGTAGCGCACCAGGACGGCCTCCACAGGGGGCTGGAGCGCGACCATGCGGCGTTCGGCGCGCCGGCAGACCGTCCGAGCCAGGTGCAGGGTGGCGCCTGGCCCACTACCGCCGGCGAGGATGAACCGCTGCAGCGGCGGAAGGGCGCCTTCCAGGTGGTCGATGAGCTGTTCGAGCCGCTCGACGTCGCGGTCGCCCAGGGCCGTTTTCGCCACCTGGCCTGTCACCCGGTCGCCCGGGTCCGCCAGACGCGCGCCGAGCGCGAACAGATCGCGCTGAATCTGCAGAAGCGCGTCCACGACGTCGGGCATCGGGGCGACGCCCGGGTGCCGCAGCGCGGTCACGGCCAGGCCCAGCCACGCGTTAGTTTCGTCCACCTCGCCGTAGGCGTCGACGCGGACGTCGCTCTTCGAGACGCGCGCGCCGCCGAGCAAGGACGTTTCTCCACCGTCACCCGTGCGCGTGTAGATCTTCATGCGGCCCGTGTGGATTATACGAGATGACCGCGAAGCGACCGCGCAAGACTCGCCGCCCGCCAGCCGCGCCTGCTGTTCCGCCGCCCGCGGCGCGGCGACGCTTCCGCCAGCGTCTGCTGACGTGGTACCGCCGCCACGGGCGCGACCTCCCGTGGCGCAACACGAGCGACCCGTACCACATCCTCGTCTCCGAGATCATGCTGCAGCAGACCCAGGTGGACCGCGTGCTGCCGAAGTACGCGGAGTGGCTCGACAAGTACCCGTCCTTCGAGGCGCTGGCGTCGGCGCCCGAGCGCGAAGTCACCGAGACGTGGTACCCGCTCGGGTACAACATCCGGCCCAGGCGGCTCCAGACGATCGCGCGTGAGGCCGTGGCCAACTACGGCGGGCGGCTCCCCGCGGACGAAGCGACGCTGCTCTCCTTCAAGGGCATCGGTGCCTACACGGCAGGCGCGATTCGCAGCTTCGCGTTCCGCGAACGCGCCGCGATTCTCGACACCAATGTGGCGCGGGTCCTCTTCCGCGTCTTCGTCGGCCAGGGCGACCCGAAGTCCCACGCGATGAAGAAGCACCTCTGGCGCGTGTCGGAGGCGCTCGTGCCAATCCGGCACGTGTTCGATTTCAACCAGGCGCTCATGGACCTGGGGGCGATGGTGTGCGTGGCGAGGAAGCCCAAGTGCCTCGTGTGCCCGATGGCCAAGGACTGCCGGGCCTTCCCGTTCGATCCGGCCCAGCCATGACGACATTCGTTGTCGTGGCCGCGGTCATCGAACACGCCGGCGCCTTCCTCCTGACGCGGCGTCAGGCCGGCTCGCATCTGGCCGGCTACTGGGAATTTCCGGGGGGCAAGTGCGAACCGGGCGAGGGCCATATCGAGGGCCTGGTTCGGGAGATTCGCGAGGAACTCGGCACCGACATCAGCGTGGGCGCCGAACTTTTCGCGACAAGCCACGAGTACCCGGATCGGCGGGTGGAACTGCACTTCCGGCGCTGCGACCTCCGCGGGACGCCGACCCCGCAGCTCGGCCAGGAGATGCGCTGGGTCCCGCGCGCCGAACTCGCCGCTCTGGAGTTTCCGCCGGCGGACGTCGAGCTGATTGCGCGGCTCGTGCGCGGCGCATGAAGGCGTAGCCGGGGGGCCAGCCCCGGGCCCGTCTACTGCTCGCCGCCCGGGCGCGACGCTTCGCGCGCGACAAAGGGCAATGCGGCGACGCGGCCCGGGGCGCCGTCCACTACAACGTCGGTGCCGGGCTCGACGAAGTCGCGCAACACATAGGCCAGCGCAATCGGCTGGCGGAGTGCCGGCGAGACGACGGCGCTCGTCACATGGCCGACCTCGCGGTCCCCGGCGCGCACCACGGCGCCTGCCGCGGGTGCCGCGGCGCCGTCGAGCAGCAGGCCGACCAGTTTGCGCGCGACGCGTCCGTGCCCGCGGTGCAGGACGCGGATGATCACTTCCTGGCCCACATAGCAGCCCTTCGAGAAGCTGATGGCGCGGCCTTCGATGCCCGCTTCGAGCGGAATGGTCTCCTCGTCCATGTCGCGGTGGAACAGGGGCACGCCCGCCTCGATGCGGAGGGCCTCTGCCGCGGCCGCGTCGATGGGTGACGCGCCCGCGTCGAACAGGGCCTGCACGAGGGCGCCGAGCGCCGTGCGATCGACGAACAGGTCGAACCCCGGCTCGCCGGTGTCGGTCACACGCGCAATCACGACAGGCTGGCCGCCAAAGGCTGCCCTGGCGTTGCCGTGCTCCGGGAGGTCCGCGACAACGACGCCGACCGGCACGTCCAGCGTGCGGGCGAGTAGGGCCGCGGCATCCGGACCTACGATCGCCACCTGCCCGAATGTCGCGGTGACGTCGCCGAAGGCTACATCCTCGGAGAACACGAACTGATCGAA
>JBEQUD010000085.1:0-6282 GCA_040349235.1 Acidobacteriota bacterium | reverse complement strand
CCGCCGACGGCCTACGCGACGGCGTATCACAACGTGCTATCGACGCCGACGGGGAACAATCCGTCCATTCACCCGTCCGAACCGAACTACATCTGGGCGGAGGCGGGCTCGAACCTCGGCGTGCTGAACGACAACCAGCCGTACGGGAACGGCGGCACGAACCAGAACACCACCAACCACCTGACCACGCTGCTGACCAACGCCGGGAGGACGTGGAAGTCCTATCAGGAAGACGTCGATCTTGTGCCCGGCGCGGGTGGCGTCAACACGCCGGGTGCCAACAGCCTGACGAGCACGGTGGCGCCCTCGAACCAGTGGACGGTGCCGCTGACGAACTTTGCGGGCACGAGCGCGGCCTACACCAACCCCTACAACCTCGCGCACCAGTACGACTACGCGGCGAAGCACAACCCGATGCTGTTCTTCACGGACACGAACGGCGGCAACAACAACACCGCAACGAATCCGCTGGCCTCGCACTACGCGCCGCTCCAGCAGCTGGCGGCCGACCTCGCGAACAACACTGTGGCCGACTACAACTGGGTTACGCCGAACCAGTTCAACGACATGCACACCGCCCTGGCGGGCAGCTTCACGTACAACGGCGTCACGTACCTGAACAACGGGACACAGAGCGGCGCAGAAAAGGTCGCGCAGGGGGACAACTTCCTGAAGCAGATCCTGCCGGTCATCATGGCGTCACAAGCCTACAAGAACAACGGCGTGATCATCCTGTGGTGGGACGAGTCCGAGCCGGACGGCCAGGGCAACCAGAACGACTTCAACCACACGCTTCCGGAAATCGTGATCTCGCCGCTCGTGCACCCGAACGTTGGCGGCTTGCCCTATGCCAGCACCGTCAACTATACGCACACCGCGGACCTGCGCACGATGCAGGAAGTGTTCGGCGTGGCCTCGGCGTGGCTCCTCGACGCCAGGGACGACGTCAACGGACCGGACCTCGCGGACCTGTTCGCGCCTGGTGCCCTGGCGGGCCCCTTCACGCTGACCCGCGGCGGCTTCGTGCGCGACCGGCGCACGCAGCGGTTCGTGCAGCAGGTGACCGTGCAGAACACGAGTGCCGCGACAATCCCCGGTCCGCTCTTCATGGTGCTGGACAACCTCAGCGCCAACGCGTCGTTGGCCACTGCCAGCGGCATCTCGAGCAGCGCGCCGGTCGGCCGGCCCTATGTCAGCCTCACCGTCCCGGTGTCGGGGATTGCACCGGGAGCGTCCACGAGCGTTGTGCTCGAGTTCACCGACCCGTCCAATGCCGCAATCGGCTACAGCGTGCGCTTGGGGAACGCGATTCCGTAGACCGTCCCGACCCCCGAACGGCGTGTGTCTGACGCACGGGAACTGAAAGATCGGCGACGCCACGCGTCGCCGATCTTTCTTCGTTTACATCTTGTACGGTTCGTCCGCGCTGCCGCCGTAGATGCTGGGGACTTTGCCGCCCATCGGACGGAGGTACGCCGCGAGCTGCCCGCGGTGATGGGCCCCGTGCACGGCGCAGAACACCAGGTAGTGCGCGTTTGGCAGCTTCATGCCGTAGAAATCCACGGGCGGAGACAGCTTGGCGCCGTCCATCGCGAGCACGCGCTCGAGCTTGGCCGGCATCTGCGCCTTGTACCAGGCGGCAAGTTCGGCGACGGTCTTCGCGCCGCTCGGCGTCGGCTGGCCGAAGGCCTGGTGCGCGACGCTCTCGAGAAACCACACGTCCGCCTCGGCCAGGTGCACGGCCAGCTCCCAGGCCGAGCGCGACTTCTCTTCCGGCTTCCAGTTCTTGTTCCCCTCGGGGATCGCTTCGATGACCTTGACCGTCGTCATCCATTCCTGCTGCAACTGCTGGCCGAGGGCCTCGGCGACTGCTTTCGCTTGATCTGCTGTCATGGGGGTGTCCTTCTGCTGTGACCGGGTAGTGGCGGCATTTTACACCCCGATTGTGACGCCGAGCCGTCGCGGCGGCTTTGCGCGCGGGCGGTGGCGCAGCGCGCCTCAGCCCGCGTCGCGTAGCTTGGGCACGAACGCGAGAAACCGCCGTGGATTGTCTGCGGTGATCGTTCGCACGGTGGCTTCGTCCACGCCCGCGGCCAGCAGTTTCGGGACGAACACGGTGTACGCACGGGCATGGCCCGGCCCGCCCCGGCCCTTCATCTGCGTTTCCCGCGATCCGCCGTCGGACGACAGCAGGATGTGGTCCGCGTAGCCGGCGTTGATGATGTCCTTGATCATCGGAATCTGCGCCGCGTCGGATTCCGGCGTGCCGCCGACACGGTCGAAGCCGACGAACGCCCCGCGGCGGCAGATGGTCGCGAACACGTCGAGGGGGACCATCTTGGGCGCCCCCATATGGCCGATCACGACGTGGCGGGGGTTGACGCCGACCGACTCGAAGATGTCCAGCTGCTCGACCGCGGCCTGTCCGTTGGCCGTGTGCGTGAAGATCGGGATGTTCGTCCGCACGTGCGTGCGCCCGGTGGCGCGGAGCACTTTCGTTTCGACGGGCGTGACCTCGGCGCGCGTGCCGATTTCGCCGAGCGCCCCCCATCGTTCGGCGACCGCGTGGCGCACGAATTCATCGACCAGCTCGTCTTCCGTCGCGCGCAAGACTTCGGGCGGATAACTCAACAGGCTGTGATACCCGCCGCTGATGACGATCGGCACCCCGGAGAGTTTCGATAACTGCTTGAGAAATGCGGGCCGGCTGCCCTGGTCAAGGTGCCCCGCATCGACGAGGCACGACACCCCGTCCTTCTGTGCCTCTCTGAGCTCGGTTGCAACGAAGTCGATGTCTTCGCTGTAGTGCGGGGTCGGCGCCGGGACACCCGGCCCGCCGCGCATGCCGAGCGTGCTGCTCCCGTGCAAGTGCTCGTGGAACAGGATGACGCCGAGGGATTCTGGGGGATAGTCCTTGAGCGCCGTCCTGATGATGGCGCCCTTCGGGAACCGGATGCCGCTTGTCGCGGCGGCGGCCGCCTCGAAGACGCGCGCGAACCCGGCAGGCCCTTGCGTCATCACTGAAGCAGACCCGCCGAGCAGGCGCAGCACGTCGCGTCTCGTCATGAGGCCGATTCTACGTCTGTTGTAGACGCCGAGCAGTGTGTTGTCCGCGGCGAGTGACTGGCCTACGGATGACTTGTGGGTGGGTTAGAATGACCGGCCAACAAGGAGCGCGCAGCATGACAGCAGGCAAGAGCGGCATAACGAGGGCGATCGCGACCGGACTTGCGGCGGCACTGATGGTGACGGCGTCATCGCGGGCGGGGCGTGCGCAGGCGCCTGGCGCGGCCCCGGCGCCGGCTCCAGCAATGGTGCTGACCTCGTCCGCATTCCCCGACGGCGGGGCCATTCCGGACAAGTACACCCAAGCGGGCGAACAGGTGTCGCCCGCGCTGAATTGGGCCAACGCACCCGCGGGCACTGTCAGCTTCGTGCTGCATTTCCACGACCTTGATGTCGCGCGCAACAAGACCACCGACGATCAGCTGCACTGGCTGGTCTGGAACATCCCCGCGTCGGCGACGGGGCTCCCCGAAGGCGTCAAGGCGGGTGCCGACCTGCCCGACGGCAGCCATCAGACGAGCGCCAGCGGCGCGATGTATCGCGGTCCCGGCGCGCCGGCCACCGGGCCGCGACATCACTACACGTTCGAGATCATCGCGCTCGACACCAAGCTCGATGTGCCGGCCGGTCAGGACGCCTTCGAGACGCGCACGCGCGTGATGCAGGCGCTCCAGGGGCACATCCTCGGGAAGGCCGTCTACGCCGGCTTGTTCCGTCGCCCGGGTTCCGAACCGCAAGGGACGGCGATGGTGCTCACCTCGACGGCGTTTCCCGACGGGGGAATTATTCCGGACAAACACACGCAGGCCGGGGATCAGATTTCGCCGGCGCTGGCGTGGACGAACACGCCGGCCGGCACCGCGAGCTTCGTCGTCCTCGTGCGGGATCCGGACGGCTCGACGAACCGCACGACGGAGGACGGGCTGCACTGGCTCGTCTGGAATATCCCCGCCACGACGACCACCCTGCCAGAGGGAATGAAGCAGGGCGCGGAATTGCCCGACGGCACCCGCCAGACCAGCTACGGCGGGCCGGGTTACCACGGGCCCGGGGCGCGCGCCACCGGACCGCGGCACCACTACACGTTCGAGGTCTTCGCGCTCGACGTGAAGCTGGACGTGCCCGCGTCGGGCGATTTCTCCGCCGTCCGGGCCAACGTGACCAAGGCCATGCAGGGGCATGTCCTGGGGAAGGCCGTCACGCAGGGGCTGTTCCGTCGGCCTTCGTAGGGCGCCGTCGCCACTACTTCAGCCACCCGCGCAGCCAGTAGTAGCCCCAGGCAAGATAGTCGTAGGTCGCCCGCTCGCTCCACCGGAGCGCGCCGCCGTTTGGCAGCCAGCCGTGCGTGGCGTTTCGGTCGCCGCCGAGCTGGAACGGCGCCGCCGCGGGAACCGGGTCCACGCCCGCCGCGCGGAAGACGGCGGCCGCGCGCGGCATCTGTACCGCAGGCACGACGAGGACGAACCGCGACCAGTGGTGCGCTTTGAGGAGCGGGGCGACGAGCTGCGCCTGCTCGCGCGTCGTCCGCGACGCCGACTCGAGCACGATGCGATCGGCCGGCACGCCCGCGTGGATTAACCATTCGCGCAGGATGGTGCTTTCGGAGTCCTGATCGACAACGCCCGACTGGCGTCCACCGGAGGCGACGACCGGCAAGCCGCCCGGGAAGAGGCCATAGATGCGCGCGGCTTCGACCGCGTTCGCGATCGTCTGCGGGTCGGGCATGGTGAGCACGTGCCCAGCGGCCACGTAGGTGTTGCGAATGCCCGCGCCGAGGACGACGATCGCTTGCGCCCCGGCGACATCCGCCAGCGTCACCTGGCCGGCGTCCCTCGCATGGAAGCGCGTCGCCAACGCGGCTCCCACGACTGGGATGCTGGCAAGCCAGTATCCGAGCGCCAGCGCCGTCAGCAGCGGAAGCGCCACACGCCGCGAGCGGCGCGGGCCCCATCCGAGGAGGACGCCGACCGTCAGCCCGAACAGCAGGAACGTCAGCGTTCCCGGGATGAACAGCGACTTGGTGAGTTCGGCCAGTGAATCAAGCACCGTGGATGCCCGTCATGTCTGCCGTGGAGATGCCCTTTCGACGCGCGACTTTGCCCACGCCGGTGGCGCGCCGTCAACCGAGGGCGCGGCCACGCGTTCTTGGCCCGAACACCGTTACGAGCGTGGCCACCATCGCCCAGCAGACCGCGATGTACGCGAACACGCTCGTGTAGCCGTAGCGCTGGAACAGAAACGCCACGATGAATGGCCCGACGAACCCGTTGGCGAGCCGGCCCATGCCGTAGGACAGCCCGGTGCCGGTGTTGCGGACCTGTGTCGGGAAGCACTCCGGGGTGTAGGCGTAGAGCAGCGCCGCGAAGACCTGCTGGCCCATGGCGACGAGAAAGCCGAAGACCACGATCGTCGTCGTTCGAAAGCTCAAGCCGTAGCCGAGGCCGCAGAGCGCGATGGCGACGGCGACGATACCGATGAGGGACTTGCGCTCCCACCGGTCCGAGAGCGTTGCCGCGATCCAGGCGCCTGGGACAGCGCCGATCGACATCGCCGACGACTGCTCGAGCGAGCGCACGACCGAGAAGCCCCGCTCGACGAGCAGCGTGGGCACCCACGACAGGAAGCCGTAGAAGCCGAGGGTCTGACACATCCAGACGCTCATGAGCAGGATCAAGCGCCCGAGCGATCCCGACCGGACGAGCTCGCGCAGGCCCGCGGGCCGGGGGACGACGGCGGGGGCGGTCAGCACCGGCGGCAGTTCGCCGCACTCGGCACGGACGCGCCCCTCGATGCGGTTCATGACCGCATCGGCTTCGTCCGCGCGTCCGTTGTTCTCGAACCAGCGGGGCGATTCCTCGAGGCGGCCGGCGAGCAGCGGAAACGCCATCGCCAGCGAGCCCCACACGAACACGCCGCGCCAGCCCCACGACGCGAACGGAATCAGGAAGCGCGCGACGTAGGCCGTCACGGGGATGCCACACAGGCCGATCGTCAAGATCCGCGCCTGGTAGCTGCCGCGCACCCGTGCCGGAAACATCTCGCTGATGTAGGTCATCGCGACAACGGTCATCGAGGACAGGCCGACGCCCGTCAAGAGGCGTGTGGCGACGAGGGACGAGGTGTCCCACGCAAACGCGTTCAGCAGCGAGAACCCCGAGTACCACGTCGTCGTCAGGACGAGGGCGCGCTTCCGGCCTACCCGATCGGACAGCCAGC
>JBEQUD010000046.1:0-6947 GCA_040349235.1 Acidobacteriota bacterium | reverse complement strand
GTGCGCCGATCATCCAGCTCGACGTTCCGTCATCCGACGCCCTGTCGCGCGACGCCGTCCGCTGTCGGAACATTCGCTGCACGGGCTCCTGCGCCATGAAGAGCACGGTCGCGAAGAGGATGAGGAGCGGCACCAGGCGATCGAAGACGCGCGTCGGGGTGAGCCGGAGGAGGATGGCGCCGAGCGCTCCGCCGACCAGGCTGGGCACGATCAGCACGTACGCCTGACGCGGCAGCGACCGGAGCTCGCGCCGGTAGCCGACGATGCTGCCAAGCGAGCCGGGCCAGATGGCCGAGGCACTCGTCGCGTTCGCCACGATGGACGGCAACCCGACCCAGATGAGGGCGGGGAACGACACGAGCGTGCCGCCGCCGGCCACCGAGTTAATGGCGCCCGCGACGAACGCCGCGGCAAACACGACCAGGGTTCTCAGCACAGCGCTTGGCGATTTAGGAACGCTTGACGATCAGTGAACAGTGGCGACCGGCACGTCTCGCGTGTCGTAGACGAAGTCGTAGGCACGGAGCACCTTCTCCGCACGCCGGCGGCTCTCCGGGTCGGTGGCCTGCTGGCGCCGGGCCACGATGTCGCGGCGGTCGCCGAAGATGCCGTCGAGGATGGCGGCGCGATCGTCGGCGGTCTCCTCGATGATGGACAGCAGCACGCGCGAGCCGTACTTGATCCACCGCGGCTGCGGCACGACCGCGCCGTCCGGGTTGGTCTCGACGACCTGCCGCTGCAGCAGCGTGAGCACCAGCTCGGCGTTGGTAGATTCGTACGGGCGGCCAAGCTTCGCGAACAGCTGCTTGACCACCTCGCGGCGCTCGTCGAGCAGGCGGAGAAACAGCTGGGGCGTCACCCGGTCGCCCGCCTTACTGAACGTCCCGTCCGCGGTCAGCTTGACGCCGTGGAAGACCGTCAGATAGAGAAAGTGCCAGAAGATCTCGTACGTCGCGAGGTCGTTCATGAAGCGCAGGCCCGTTCGCGGATCGTAGATGGCGGCCGCGTTGTTCCCGAGCAGCTGCTGGTACATGAACTCGGTGGCCATGTACATCGCGTAGCGCAGACCGTCTTCGGTCGTCGGACCGGCCGGGCGCGCCAGAAGCGCGGTCCGCGCGGCCGGCGAGAAGAGACGATCGACCCCGAGGTCGGCTTCGGTCAACTCGAGCGGCGCAATCCGACCGCCCTTGAGCAGCTTCAAGTCCTCCAGCCGCTTGGCTTCGTCGGGACGAAGCTGGTCCACGACCCTCTGCAGGTCCTGAACATCCGTCACGAGCGGCTCACGCCCCGCATCGACGTAGCTCGGGGCGATCGTCGCGACCCAGCTCTGGCGATAGGTGTCGTAGAGCGTGCCGTTGATCCGGAAGAGCCCCGTCAGCCGCTCGCGCAGCTTGTCGAACCAGATATCGCGGAGCGCCTTGGCGTCGTTTTCGGGGGCGCCGGGGTTCTGCATCTGGGCGGCCATCCCGCCAATGGGCATGCCGCCGGCGACGAGCGCGAGCAGCGCGTTGCGCATCGTGTAATACGTCAGCGACGGCTCGGTCATCGTCACCGTGTTCGGGTCGGGGATGACCATCGCCGGGTCGTGGCGAAACATCTCCTCGCGGCTGTTCAGGTAGTCCCAGCGGCCGACGTTGGGGCCAATCAGGTTCTCGCGCAGCACCCACATGATGGCTTCCTGCTGCAGCGCGTATTCGGCGCGCTCGTTCAGCATCTTGATCTTCAGCGTGCCGCGCGGGACGCCAATCGCCTCCTCGACGCCCTTCAGGAGGCCCGCCACCAGCCGCGCCTCCTGCCACGTCTCGATCTTCGGCACGTAGTAGTAGATGCCCGACCCGTTCTTCTGCTGCGCGTCGTAGTTGACGAGCGCGTGGATGACGAGGGCGGGAATGATGCCCGGCACCGGCTCGCCGTCGAGCGAGATCTGGCGATTGGTGAGGTGCAGGCCCGGCACGCGATGGAAGATGGTCGGCCACGCGGCCGGCGGCAGGTCGATCGTGTACTCGCGGGGCTTCCCCTTCTCGGTCTTCGTGGGATGCACGAACGGCCGGCCGTCCCATTTGTGCGCGAGCAGGTCCCGCAGGTTCTCCCACGCCTGATAGAGCTGGTCCTTGAAGTCGCCGCCGGCATCCTCCCAATCCCACATCCACGACGCGGCGCCGGTATTGAGCGCGCCCATGGCCATGCCCAGATCGATGGCGGGACCGGTGCCCTCGAGGCCGGGCGTCATCGTGTCGGCGGGAATCGGGACCGACGGGTTCAGCCGCCAGGCAATCGGCGTCTTGCGTCCGAAGAACCCGTCGAGCATGCCTTGCCGGATGTCGCGAACGGTCGCGACGCGGCCATCGGCGTCGGCAATCTGGGTGTCGGCCGGGAGAAAGTCGTAGGTGCGCTCGTGGCGCCCCACCTGCGCCTGGAACGCGTGCCGCTCGCCGAGCAGCGTGCGGAACTCGTCCTTCGTCTCGCGGGTCAGCCGCGCGATGAGGTCCTCGACACCAACGGTGCGTCCGTTGACCGCCTTCGCCCCGAACAGGGATTGGTGCTTCTCGTAGATATCCGGACGAATGATCGCCTGCGACTCCGCCACGTTCGCCTCCGACACGACCAGGGCCGCGCGCTCGGCGAGCGCGCCGGCCACTTGGTCGAAGAACCGTTGAAAGGACCGATGTTCCTGCTGGCGCACGGACTCGACCATGTCCGCCGTGCAGCGGGCTTCCGCCGCCAGGAGCGCCGTGACTTGCGCCAGATGCCCCTCTTCCTCCCGCACGATGGCGGCCAGGGGACCACCGAGGCCGAGGGGCTCCAGCAGCGCATCGTACACGGGATACAGCGCCTGCGCCCGCTCCTCGACGATCAAGGTCGTCAGGAGATAGTTCGCCCACGGATCGGGGCCGCCGAGCGCCACCGCCGCCGCGCGGTCGATGGACTGGATGTAGGCCCGGCCTTCCGCGCCGCACACGAGCGCGTCGTCCGCGTAGCTGCGCAGCGCCACGCCACCAACCCTGATGGCCGTCTTCTTCAGGATCTGCGCGTGGCGCAGCTCCTCCACCATGTGCGCCAGCACGGTTGGCGTGATGCGCGCCTCGTGCTGGCTCTTGACGATCTTCCGTGCCCCGATGTACTCGAGCAGGCTGAGCGTATTGAGAAAGCGCGCGTGGAAATCGGGGTACTCGACGAGTTGCGCCAACGTCGTCTGCCACGGCGATGTCTCGACGACCCCGGAAGGCCCTGCCATCATGCGGGAGTCCTACCAAAGAAGAGATAGCAGAGCAACGCGCCGACGACCGTCATCGACACGCCCCACGCCAGCAGGCTGTTGAAGAGCCCGGCGTCCTTGCCGGCCGGCGCCGACGCCACACAGAGGGCGCCAATCGTGGACAACGGCGAGACGTCCACGAGATGGCCGGACACGTTGATGGCCGAAGCCAGCGCAAACGGATTCAGGCCGAACTCTGCGGTGAGACGCGGCACCATCGGGAGGAATGCGGGCAGCACCACGCCCGAGGTACTGCTGTAGACGGACACAACGCCCGTCACCAACGCCAGCTCGGGTGTCACCGTCCCCGCCGTCGCCACGCGCGTGACCTGCGACACAATCCAGTCGATGCCGGCGGCCTTCTCGAGCAGCGCGATCAGCACGGTGACGCCGCACACCATCATGATAACGTTCCACGGCATCTTGGCGATGGCGGCCTGGTCCTTGGCGCAGCCGAGCAGCACGAGCAGCACGGTCCCCGCGAAAGCGCCCATCCCGATGTTGACGTCGAAGGCGATGACCCCGCCGATGAGCGCGGCGATGACGCCGAGCGTCACCCAGTGCGTGCGCTCGATGACGCCCTCGCTCGGCGCGCCCGCATCCGCCTCGGCCACGCCGCTCGTGGCGAACAGCCGCCAGCCGCCGAACAGGAAATAGCCGCCGAAGCCCACCAGGGCGTGGGCCAGCAAGTTGTACAGGTAGGTCTGCCACTCGTGCCCGGGCAGCCCGATGCGGGCCATGATGCCGCTGACGATGATGCCCGTCGGCGCAAATGGGGACAAGGCGCCGGCGTTCGCGCCGTTGCCGACCATGATGGCCATGAGAAACAACGGGATCCCGACCCGCCCCGCCGTGCTCATCGCCATCGGCGCAATGATGGCGGTCGTCGCGATGTTGCCCGGCCCCATCGAGGCCAGCGCGGCCGGCAGGAAGAAGAACATGATGGGCAGCATGCCGCGATTGCCACGGCAACTCCGCACGGCGTGATGCGCGACGCGGTCCAGCGTGCCGTTCAGTTGCGCAACCGTGAAGAGCAGCGTGACGCCACCGAGTGTCAGCAGCAACTGGCTCGGGAACCCGGCCATGACGGTCGCGACAGGCAGGTGGCCGACGTACACGCCAATGACCCACGCGAGCGCGATGCCGAGCACGCCGACGTTCATCGACGTCACGCAGCTGACGACGATGGCGACCACGAGCGCCGCGACGGAAAGTGCCGCGAGACTCATGGGGGAGGCAAGAGCGAGCGCAGCAGCTCCGCGGGATGCAGCGGCCGCACGGCGGCGAAATCTTCGACCTGGTGCCGGCAGGACACGCCCGACGCGACCAGCACCGCGTCGTCGCCGAGGGTGCGGGCGGCGGGCAGCAGGCGGCGCTCGCCAATCGCCCGCGACACGTCGTAGTGTTCGCGCGCGTAGCCGAACGAGCCGGCCATGCCGCAGCACCCCGCGTCGAGGTCAACGACCGAGGCACCGGGAATACGCGACAGCAGGGCCTTGGCGAGGGGCAGCATCCCCATCGACTTCTGGTGGCAGTGCCCGTGCACCAGGACGCGCGCAGGGCCAGGCGCTAGCGACAGCGCCACCCGTCCGGCGCCCCACTCGTCTTCGAGCAGGTTCTCGAAGAGCACGCACGCCTCGGCCACGCGCGCGGCGTTGGCGTGCGCCTCGCCGCGCAGCAGCGCCGGCGCGTCTTCTCGAACCGCGGACAGACAGCTCGGCTCGAAGAACACGATGCGGTGCCCGGCCACGGCAAGCGGATGCAGCGCCTCCGTGTTCGCGGCGGCAGCGCGGCGCGCCTCGTCGAGCAGCCCCTGCGAGATGAACGGGCGGCCGCAGCAGCGGTTTGGCGCCAGCCCGACCGACATCCCCGCGGCCTCCAGCACCTCTGCCCCGGCCAGCCCGATCTCGGGACGGTAGTAGTTGGTGAAGGTGTCGTTGAACAGCAGCACCGACCGCGACGTCGAGCCCGGGGACGGAGAGGCCGCGCCCCCCGAGCGCGGCGGACGTGCCGCGAATTGCGCCGCAAACGTCCGGGGCGTCCATGCGGGCAGCGTGCGGCGGCGGTCCAGCCCGAGCACGCGTTCGTTGACCCAACGTGCTGGGCCACTGCGCATCACCCAGTTCGACACCGGCGCGAAGCGGCTCCCCCACCGCGAGACGTCGTGGATGTGGCCGAGCAGCCGCGTCCGCAGCGGCGTGCCGTGACGCTGCCAGTAGCCCGCCAGGAACTCGCTCTTGAAGCGCGCCATGTCCACGCCGACGGGGCACTCCGCCTTGCACGCGCGGCACTCGAGGCACAGATCCAGGACCTCGCGCACGCCCTCGTCGCCGAGGGCGGCGTCGCCGAGGCGGCCCGCCATCGCCAGCCGCAGGACGTTGGCGCGGCCACGGGTCGAGTGCTCTTCGGCGCGCGTCGCCATGTAGGACGGACACATCGTGCCCTCGAGCGTCTTGCGGCACACGCCAAGACCGCTGCACATGTCCACGGCGCCGCCCATGCCGCCGTAGTCGCTGTAGTCGAACCAGGTAAGCGGCTGCGGCGTGACGTAGCCAGGGCCGTAGCGCAGATTCGCCGTCAGCGGCGGGGCATCCGTGATCTTCCCCGGGTTGAAGAGGCCGGCCGGATCGAACGTCCGCTTGATGGTGCGAAACGCCTCGTAGAGCACCGGGCCGAACATCTTCGCCATGAACGGGCTGCGCACGAGGCCGTCGCCGTGCTCGCCCGACAAGGCGCCGCCGAATTCCAGCACGAGGTCCGCGATGTCGTTGGCCAGCGCCTCGAACGTGCGCACGCCGGCTTCCGTCTTGAGGTTGACGACGGGCCGCACGTGAAGACACCCCACCGACGCGTGGGCGTAGACGCCGGCGGTCGTGCCGTGTTGGCGCACGATCTGCAGAAAGCGATCGATGTACTCGCGCAGACGCTCGGGCGCGACCGCCGTGTCCTCGACGAACGACAGTGACTTCGCGTCCTCCTTCATCGCCATCGACAGGCCGAGGGCCGCTTCGCGCAGGCCCCAGATGCTGGCCTGGCCCGCCGCGTCGAGCGCATGATGGTAGCGATAGCCGAACGAACGGGCGACGAGATCCCGCTCGAGGGCGTCGAGACGGGGCGGCAGGTCCTCGGCGCGGTCCGCGTAGAACTCCACGCACAGGAGCGCGCCCGGGTCGCCCTCGATGAACGTGCGCCGGAGCCGGTCGAGCGCGGGGCTCTGCTTCGTGTTGCCGAGGATGAACCCGTCCATCACCTCGACGGCCGACGGCCCGTGCGCGAGGATCGCGGGTGCCGCCGCCAGGGCCTCCAGGAGATCGGCGAACTGGATCGCCAGCACCGCCTTCGCCTTTGGCAGCGGCACGAGCGCAATCTTCGCCTCGAGCACGACCCCGAGCGTCCCCTCGGAACCCACCATCATCTTGACGAGATTGAAGGGCTCGGCCGGGTTGACGAAGGCATCGAGGTTGTAGCCGCCCACGCGGCGCAGAATCTTGGGATAGCGGCGGTCGATTTCCTCGGCGCAGTCCGCCGCCACGCGCCGCACGCCGCGGTAGCAAGCCGCTTCGAGCGAGTCGCCTGCACACGCCGCCTCGAGCTCGGCCGGCGTCAGCGCGCGGAAGTGGGCGACCGAACCGTCGGCGAGCACGACGTGCTGCTCGAGGACGTGATCGATCGTCTTGCCGTAGAGGACCGA
>JBEQUD010000040.1:0-7069 GCA_040349235.1 Acidobacteriota bacterium | reverse complement strand
GCCTCGCTCGACTACGGCCAGGTGGACGAAATCCTCAACGACGATCCCCACGCCTATCTCGACGGCATCGGCGGGCTGTGCGAGCAGGTGCACGCCGCGCTCTATCAGAGCTATCTAACGTATTCGATTGAGTCGGCGCTGCCGGCGTAGAGGCGCATCGTCCCATGCACTACAACATCCGGCACGTCACCCGGTTCACCTACGAAACGCCCGTCAGCGAGAGCGTGATGGAGGCGCGCATGCAGCCGCGCAGCGACCTCCTACAGCACTGCCTCCACTTCGGCCTCAAGACGCAGCCGGCCTCACGGGTGATGCTCTACCAGGACCATCAGGGCAACGTCGTCCACCATTTCAACATCCCGAGCCGGCATTCGCGGTTGACGGTGACGGCCGAAGCGCTCGTGGAGTGCGAGGCCGTGCCCGAGCTGCCGGAGGCCCTCGCGCCCGGCGGGTGGGAGCGCCTCGACGCGCTGACGGCGTCCGGCGAGTTCTGGGATCTGCTGGCGCCGAGCGCGTTCGCGCGGCGCTCGCCGCTGCTCGATGCGCTGGTGCGCGAGCCCGAGCTTGCGCGCGGCGACGACCCGCTCGTGATGTTGCGCGGGCTCTCGGCGAGCCTCTACGACCGGTTCGAGTACAGCCCGGAGAGCACCAGCGTGGACTCGCCGATCGATCATGCCCTCGAGTCCCGACAGGGCGTGTGTCAGGACTTCGCGCACATCATGATTGCCGTCGTCCGGCAGCTCGGGATGCCGTGCCGCTACGTCAGCGGCTATCTGTTCCAGGACGAAGACCACACGCTCCGGTCCTCCGACGGCGCCACGCACGCGTGGATCGAGGCGCTCGTGCCAGACGTTGGCTGGGTGGGGATCGACCCGACGAACAACCTCGTGGCCAGCGATCGCCATATCCGCGTGGCTGTCGGTCGCGACTACGCCGACGTGCCCCCGACCCGGGGCGTGTACAAAGGCTTGACCGCGGTACGGACCGAACTGGCCGTCGGCGTCCGCGTGGGGCCCGCCCTTGCCCGCATCACGGGGGACGCCTCGCCGTTCGTGCCCTGGATGTCGCGCGAGGCCTCTGCGCCCCTCAGTGACTCCGATAGCAGCCAGCAGCGGCAGGCCCAGCAGGTCCAGCAGCAGTAGCAGCCAGCCGCGGGCTCGCCGCCCGGCGGCCTAACCGTCTGTCCCGGACCGCAACTCCGCGGGCCGCTTCGCCGGACCCTGCCTGAACCGACGCCAGTCGATTGCGTGCTTGCGGATCTTGTAGTTGAGGATGCGCGCGGTCGTCCGGAGCAGGCGGGCCGCCTTGGCGCGGTTGCCGTGCGCGCTCTTCAGGGCGTCCTGGATGGTGTCCTTCTCGAATGCCGCGAGCGCCTGCTCGAGCGGAATCGTGATCATCGTGTCGGAGGCTTCCGCCGTCTGGAGTGACGGCGGCAGGTGGTGCGCGTGGATGACGGCCCCGTCGCATACCACGACGGCCCGTTCGACCGCGTTCTCGAGCTCGCGGACGTTGCCCGGCCAGTGATAACTCATGAGCATGTCGATGGCGGGGGTCGAGATCCGCTTGACGTGCTTGCGGTGCTGGTGCGCGAAGGCCTCGAGGAAATGATCCGCGAGCAGCATGATGTCGGTACGGCGTTCGCGGAGCGGCGGCACGAAGATCGCGAAGACATTGAGGCGATAGTAGAGGTCCTCGCGGAACGACCCCTCGACGATGGCCTTCTCGAGATTCTTGTTCGTCGCGACGATGAGCCGCAGGTCGGCGCGGATGGGCGCGACGCCGCCGAGCCGCTCGAACTCGCGCTCCTGGAGGACGCGGAGCAGCTTGACCTGGGTGGCGGCGTTGAGATCCCCGATTTCGTCGAGGAAGAGCGTCCCGCCTTGTGCCAGCTCGAAGCGCCCCTTCTTCGCCCCCATCGCGCCGGTGAACGCGCCCTTCTCGTAGCCGAAGAGCTCGGACTCGATGAGGTCGTGCGGCAGCGCCGCGCAGTTCACCTTGATGAGGGGCCCCTTCGCGCGCGGCGAGTTGTAGTGGATCGCGTTGGCGAAGAGCTCTTTGCCCGTGCCGGACTCGCCGCGGAGGATGACGGTGGTGTTGGTGCGCGCCACCTGGGCCGTCTGCTCGTAGACGCGACGCATCGGCCCGCTGGTGCCGATGATGTTCGAGAAGTCGTAGCGCTGCTTCAGTTCCTCGCGCAGGTGCGAGTTCTCGGTGAGGAGCCGTTGGCGCTCGGCCGCGACCAGGCGGTGTACCTTGAGGGCGTGGGCGACGAGCGAGGCCGCGACGTCGAGCAGCATCACCGTGCGGGGGTAGTCGCGGTTGGGGACGAACCGCAGGTCCATCGCGAACCCGCCGACGGTGCCCCCGTCGAGGGCAATCGGCACCGCGATGTACGTGAGCTCTTGACGCGGCACATCGACGCCCGCCTCGCGTTCGCCGCGCAGGGCGGGTTCGAGGCTGACCTGGGGAACGATGACCGGCTTGCCGCTCTGCACCACGCGGCCCATGAGCCCGTCGCCGATGCGGAACCGGGTTCGGTGGATGCGCGCGAACGCCCCCGCCGAGGCCTGGTACTCGATATCGTTCGTCGCCGGGTTCAGCGTGATGCCGACGCTGCGGACGGCGTTGCAGCGATGGTGCAGGATCTCGACGACGCCGTGGAGGCCCGCCAGCAACCCCCGCTCGCGCAGGAGGACCTGGTTGATTTCGAGCACGATCGCCAGCGCGCGCGACACGTTCGCGCGCTCGTCATCGTAATGTGGCGACGGCGCCATCGCCCCGAACGGCATTGCACACTCCCTGCGTTTCGAAGAGCAAGCAGCGGTCCAGGCGGGCGTGTAAGGATTTGCTAGAGTTTCCGTGCGTAAAATGCGGCAGATCGACAGAATCGTTCAATTCCTGGAGAAACATCGACGAGGATGTTCACTGTGCCGTCGCGGCTCATGACTCCGGCCAGGACTTTCATTGAACAACCCTGATATCATTCTGCCCGCAAACGGTTGAGTTGGGATTCGGGCGCTCGACGGCGCGGCTCCCACACGTGAAGGAGACGGTTGTGACGGTCGGCGCTCATGCCGCAGCGGACGTCCGCGGGCGGTTGTTGTCCATCGTCGGGGCTGACCTGACGGTCGGTCGGGGTACGGCGCTGCCGCTGGGGGCGGTACTCGTCCGCGGCGGCGTGAACTTCTCGATCTTTTCCCACTACGCGGCGTCCATCAAACTGCTCCTGTTCAGCCCTGGCGGGCGCGACCCGGTCATCGAAGTGCCGCTCAATCCCCGCTTCCACCGCACGGGCGACGTCTGGCACGTCTTCGTGGGCGGCCTCACGAGCGGCTTCGAATACGGCTACCAGATCGACGGACCGGCCTCGCCGCGCAATCAGTTCAACCCCCGGCAGATTCTCATCGATCCCTACGCGCACGCGCTGGCCGGCGGCGAGCGCTGGGCGCAAGCGCCGGTCTCGCCCCGGCGCGCCATCGTCCCCGCCATGGAGTTCGACTGGGGCCGTGACCAGCCCCTCAACACGCCCCTGTCGGAGACGGTCATCTACGAGATGCACGTTCGGGGGTTCACCAACGATCCGTCGTCCGGCGTGAGCCGCCCTGGCACGTTCGCCGGGCTGACCGAGAAGATCCCGTACCTGAAGGCGCTCGGCGTCACGGCCATCGAGCTGATGCCCGTCACCGAGTTCGACGAGCTCAACACCCCGGGCATCGTGAATCCGCTCACCGACGAGCGGCTCGTGAACTACTGGGGCTACCATCCGCTCTCGTTCTTTGCGCCCAAGGCGTCGTACGCCTCGGACGCGGAGCCAGGCGCGGCGGTCCACGAGCTGAAGTACCTCGTGCGCGAGTGCCATGCGGCCGGCATCGAGGTGATTCTCGACCTCGTGTTCAATCACACCGGCGAAGGGCGCGTCATCGACCAGACGTCGTCGCTGCGCGGCATCGACAACGCCACCTACTACATCACCGATCCGGTCACGGGGGCGTACCGGGACTACACCGGGTGCGGCAACACCCTGAACTGCAACCACCCCGTCGTCCGCGATCTCGTGCTCGACTGTCTCCGCTATTGGGTGACGGAGATGCACGTGGACGGCTTCCGCTTCGATCTGGCCTCGGTGCTGGCCCGAGGCGTGGACGGCGAGGTGCTGGCGGAGCCACCGCTGCTCGAGCGCATCACCGGGGATCCTGTGCTCTCGCGCACGAAGCTGATTGCCGAGGCGTGGGACGCGGTCGGGCTGTACCAGGTCGGATCGTTTCCCGCCTGGGGACGCTGGGCCGAATGGAACGGCCGCTTTCGCGACGACGTCCGGCGTTTCGTCAAGGGCGACGCGGGACTGGCCCCCGCCGTGGCGTCACGGCTCTCCGGCAGCCCGGACCTCTATCGGGCCGACGGCCGGTCCGCCCACCACAGCATCAACTTCATCACTAGCCACGACGGCTTCACGCTGGCCGATCTCGTGTCGTACAACGTCAAGCACAACGAGGCCAACGGCGAGGATTCGCGCGACGGCGTCGATCAGAACGACAGCTGGAACTGCGGGTGGGAAGGGGCCGGCGCGCCGGAAGACGTCGAGCGGCTGCGTCGGCAACAGATGCGCAATCTGCTGGCGCTGCTGTTCCTGTCCCAGGGCGTGCCGATGCTGCTCGCGGGGGACGAGTGCGGGCGCACGCAGCGCGGCAACAACAACGCCTACTGCCAGGACTCGCCCGTGTCGTGGATGCCGTGGGCCGACGCGTATCGCGACCGCGATCTCGCGCGCTTTGTGACGGAGCTCATCGCCTTCCGCAAGGCGCACCCCCAACTGACGACCCAAGGCTTTCTCGACGCGGATGTGAACGGCCAACCGGTCGTGGACTGGCACGGTGTCGAGCCCCATCAGCCGGACTGGTCCGACGAGTCCCGGCTCGTTGCGTTCAGGCTGTTCGCCACGACCGGGACCGGCGACCTCTACATTGCCGCCAACGCGCATTGGGAACCGGCCGCCCTCCGCCTGCCCCCGACGTCGAGCGGACGGCCGTGGCGGCGCGTCATCGACACGAGCCTCGCCAGCCCCGCGGATATCGTCGTCGCCGCCCACGAGCGTCCTGCCGCCGGCCCCGCGTATCTCGCCGCGGCGCGGAGCGTGGTGGTGCTCGAAGGCTAGCGTGACCTCAGACGTCGTGTTCCTGCTGGATGTGGACAACACGCTGCTCGACAACGACGCCGTGCTGCACGACGTGCGTCGGCATCTGGCCGATGCGTTCGGGCACGACGCCGAGCGGCGCTACTGGGACATCTTCGAGGCCTACCGGCGAGAGGTCGGTTATGCCGACTACCTCGGCGCGCTGCAGCGCTTCCGCCTCGAGAACCCGCGCGAGCCCCGCCTGCTCGGCATCTCGCTCTACCTGCTGCACTATCCGTTTGCCTCGCGTCTCTTCCCCGGCGCGCTTGCGGTCATCAGCCGGCTGAAGGCGCTCGGCCGCGTCGCGATCCTCTCCGACGGCGACGTAGTGTTCCAGCCGCGCAAGGTCGAGCGTGCGGGCCTGTGGGCGGCGGTCGATGGGGAAGTGCTCATCTACGTCCACAAGGAGATGATGCTCGACGACGTCGAGCGCCGGTACCCCGCGCGTCGCTACGTGATGGTCGATGACAAAGTGCGTCTGCTGACGGCGATGAAAGCCCGCTGGCAGGAACGCCTGACGACCGTGTTCGTCAAGCAGGGCCACTACGCGACCGATGCGGCGCTCGTGGCGTCGTTTCCGGCCGCCGACGTGACCGTTGACGCCATCAGCGACCTCATCGACCTGGCCGATCGGCTGTAACTCGCCCCGCGCCCGCCTTCAGAACGACACGCTGCCGCCCGCGTTGACGCGCGTCCCGCTGCCGACGCCGTGCGCCACGGCGACGCTCACGCGGACGAACGCGGCCGCCAGCCAGACGCTGCCGCCATAGCCGCGGCGCGGCGTCTGGTCCACGAGCCGCGCGCCC
Source organism: Acidobacteriota bacterium (assembly GCA_040349235.1). Lineage (GTDB taxonomy): Bacteria > Acidobacteriota > Vicinamibacteria > Vicinamibacterales > CAVVIG01 > JBEQUD01. The sequence goes on along the minus strand of JBEQUD010000040.1, from coordinate 1,093 downwards.
TTGTCGTAGGCGACGCCTGCATCGACGAACGCGCTGACGCCGAGGGTTCCGTACGGAAACGGCCGCGCGATCGGCACGACGAGCTCCGCCGAGCCGGCCAGCAGCGTGTCGCCGACCGCCACCCCCGCGGGAAAGCCCCGCAGGTTGGCGAGGCCCCCCAACTGCTGTTTCAGATACGGTGGCAGCGCGGTGTCGGCGTCCTCGCGTGTCACGCCCACCACGAGGATAGGCCGTCCGATGAGACCGATGTGCGCCTGCAGGACAACCTCCGATCGATTGACGCCACCAGGCAGCGTCAGGCGATCCCACGCGAGGCGCGCGTAGACAGCGTTGCGGGCGAGCAGCGGGTCCACGCGCGTGTCCACGACGAAGTCCGCGCCGACCTGCGCGAACGTGTCGTTCGCGCCGGGAAAGGTGATGTGCTGCCAGCTCGCGACTGCCCCGGCACGGACGGAGGGGGCGAACTCGTGCTCGGCGCGCACCGCCAGGCGCTGCCGCCGCACGTCCTCGCTGTAGTACGGGTTGGTGGTCGATGAGGCCGTGGCCGCCGCCGAGAGGCGGTTGACGAGGCCGGTGGCGAACGTCCGGTCGAATTCGAGGCCCGCGCGTTTGTCGCCACCCCACGTCAGCGGTACGGCGAGGCGGCTGTGGTCGCCGAGGACGTTGGGCACGGCCAGTCGGCCGCCGTACGTCAACCCGTACCCGTCGGTGGTGTTCAGCACCGGGAGAAACAAGATATTCGGCCAGCGGGTACGAACGACCCGCGTGGGGTGGGCGGGGTCGTTCGTCGTCTGGATCCGTACTCGGCCTTCATCGACGATGATGACGAGCAGGATCTGGGTCGGGTCGGCGATCGACGCGAAGCGCGTGCGGACCTCGACCCGGTCGAAGCGCTTCGACGCGCGCAGGCGCGCGGCCACCCGGTCGATGGTGTCCGGACCAACGGGGTCGCCGACTGCGATGCCCGCGAGCCGTCGCACGGCGTCGTCGCTGGTCGCCACGTTGCCCTGGACGAGGATGCCGCTCAGCACGTCGCCGCTCGCTGCGAGCTTGGCGCCTGCGAAGAGGAACAGCGCCAGTAGCAGCCGAGGAC
>JBEQUD010000038.1:0-6223 GCA_040349235.1 Acidobacteriota bacterium | reverse complement strand
GCCTCGCTCGGCGAACTCGGCTACAACGTGCAGAGCTTCGGCATCCAGGACAGCCCCCGTCGCGCGCACAGCATCGCGGCGCAGGGCGGGATCAACGCCGCGAAGAACTATCAGAACGACGGCGACAGCGTCTACCGGCTCTTCTACGACACGGTGAAGGGCGGTGACTACCGCTCACGCGAAGCCAACGTCTACCGGCTCGCGCAGCTCAGCGTCAACATCATCGACCAGTGTGTGGCGCAGGGCGTGCCGTTCGCGCGGGAATATGGCGGGCTGCTCGATAACCGGTCCTTCGGTGGCGCGCAGGTCTCGCGGACGTTCTACGCACGCGGGCAGACCGGCCAGCAGCTGCTCCTCGGCGCCTATCAGGCGTTGATGCGGCAGGTGCATGCCGGCTCCGTGAAGCTGTTCGCCCGGCGCGAGATGCTCGACCTGGTCGTCGTGGATGGCCAGGCACGCGGCATCGTGGTGCGCAACCTGACCACGGGCGCGCTCGAGAAGTACGAGGCGCACGCCGTCATCCTCGCGACCGGCGGCTACGGCACGGCCTACTACCTCTCCACCAACGCCGTGAACTCCAACGTGACGGCCGCGTGGCGGGCCTACAAGCGGGGAGCGCTCTTCGCGAACCCCTGCTTCACGCAAATCCATCCGACCTGCATTCCCGTGAGCGGCGACCACCAGTCGAAGCTGACGCTGATGAGCGAGAGCCTGCGCAACGACGGGCGCGTCTGGGTGCCGAAGAAGCAGGGCGACAAGCGGTCGCCCGATCAGATTCCGGAGGACGAGCGCGACTACTACCTCGAGCGCAAGTACCCCAGCTTCGGCAACCTCGTCCCGCGCGACGTCGCCTCCCGCAACGCCAAACAGGCCTGCGACGAGGGCCGCGGGGTCGGCGAGAGCGGCCTCTCGGTCTATCTCGACTTCAAGGACGCCATCACACGCATCGGTGCCGAGGCCATCAAGGAGAAGTACGGCAACCTCTTCCAGATGTACCAGAAGATCACGGACGAGGATCCGTACAAGGTTCCGATGCGCATCTACCCCGCCATCCATTACACGATGGGCGGCCTGTGGGTGGACTACAACCTGATGAGCACGATCCCCGGGCTCCACGTGCTCGGCGAGGCGAACTTCTCCGACCACGGCGCCAACCGCCTCGGGGCCAGCGCGCTCATGCAGGGGTTGGCAGACGGCTACTTCGTCATCCCCTACACGATCGGCCACTACCTGGCGAGCACCCCGCTGCCCAAGCTCACGACGGACCACGATGCCTTCAAGGAGGCCGCGGACAACGCGCAGAAAGGCATCAACCGACTCCTGTCGGTGAAGGGCAACCGGGGCATCCGCGAGATCCACCGCGACCTCGGACACATCCTGTGGGACGACGTCGGGATGGCGCGGACCGATGCCAGCCTCCGGCGTGCCCTCGCGGCCATCCCCAAGCTCCGCGAGGAGTTCTGGAACGGCGTCTCCGTGCCCGGCACGCCCGACAATCTCAATCAGAGTCTCGAATACGCCGGCCGCGTCGCCGACTACCTCGAGTTCGCTGAGCTGCTGGCCCTCGACGCGCTCGAGCGGCGCGAATCGTGCGGCGGCCACTTCCGCGAGGAGAGTCAGACGCCTGACGGCGAGGCTCTCCGCGACGACGAGCACTTCACGTACGTCGCGGCCTGGGAGTTCACGGGCGTCGGCAAGCAGGCGACGCTGCACAAGGAACCCCTGGTGTTCGAGGAAGTCCATCCGACGCAGCGGAGTTACAAGTAGGGCCGACGGCCCAGGGCTTATGGCATCAGGGCTCGCGGATCGCGGGATTTCGGGCGCCGGCCAGGCGCCTGGCGCCGCGAGCCGCGAGCCGCGAACCAGACAAGGACTTGTCGTGAGATTGAATCTGAGAATTTGGCGTCAATCAGGGCCGGGCGACGCGGGAAAGCTGGTCGAGTATCCCGCCGAGGGCGTCTCCCCGGACATGTCGTTTCTCGAGATGCTCGACGTCGTCAACGAAGGGCTGACGAAGAAGGGCCAGGACGCGATCGCGTTCGACTCGGACTGCCGCGAGGGCATCTGCGGCATGTGCAGCTTGGTCATCAACGGCGTGCCGCACGGGCCCGACCGCGGCACCACCGTCTGCCAGCTCCATATGCGGCGCTTCAAGGACGGGGACACCGTCACGATCGAGCCCTGGCGCGCCAAGGCCTTCCCCGTCGTGAAGGATCTGGTCGTTGACCGCAGCGCCTTCGACCGCATCATCGCCGCCGGCGGCTACGTCTCGGCCAATTGCGGCGGCGCCCCCGACGGCAACGCGATTCCCATCTCGAAGGACCTCTCGGAATTCGCGATGGATTCGGCCGCCTGCATCGGCTGCGGGGCGTGTGTCGCCGCGTGCAAGAACGCCTCGGCGCACCTGTTCATGAGCGCGAAGATCGCCCACCTCTCGCTGCTCCCCCAGGGACAGGTCGAACGGGCCACGCGCGTGGTGGCGATGGTCGATCAGGCGGACTCGGAAGGGTTTGGCAGCTGCTCGAACGAGGGCGAGTGCGAGGCGGTCTGCCCCAAGGAGATTCCTATCTCCAATATCGCCCGCATGACGCGCGAGTACGTGCGGGCCGCCTTCGTCGGGGGGAAATAGTCGCGGGCAAATAGCCGCCGTGACGTCCAGCGCCCCAACCTGAGAAGGTCCGGGGCACACACAAAAAGGGCCGGCCGGATGCGCCCATCCGCCGGCCCTTCTTCTTGTCTCGCAGACGGTGTTCGGACCCTAGACGCCGATGACGCCGACGAGTTCTTTCACGGCGCCCGCCGACTTCTTGAACGCCGCATCCTCCTCGGCGGTCAGCTTGATCTCGACGATCTGCTCGAGGCCCTTCGCACCGAGCTTGAACGGCACGCCAACGAAGAGGCCATTGACACCATATTCACCCTGCAGGAACACCGAGCAGGGCAGGATCTTGTGCTTGTCGAGGAGAATCGCCTGCACCATCTCCACCACGGAGGCACCGGGCGCGTACCAGGCACTCGTCCCCACCAGCTCGGTGATTTCGAGGCCGCCACGCGCGGTTCTGGCCGCAATCCTGTCGATGGCGGCCTTGTCCAGCAGCTCGGTGATCGGAATGCCCGCCACCGTCGAGTAGCGCGGCAGCGGCACCATGGTGTCGCCGTGGCCGCCGAGCACGAAGGCGTGGATGTTCTCGACCGACACCTGTAGTTCCGTGGCGATGAACGAGCGCATGCGGGCGCTGTCGAGGACGCCGGCCATGCCAATCACCCGTTCGCGGGGGAACTTCGACAGTTTGTAGACGGCCTGCGCCATGGCGTCGAGCGGGTTCGACACGACGATGAGGATGCAGTTGGGAGAATACTTGACCACCTGCTCGGTGACCTGCTTCATGATGCCGTAGTTCACGTTCAACAGGTCGTCCCGGCTCATCCCCGGCTTTCTCGGGAGTCCCGAGGTGATCACGACGATCTCGGAGTTCGCGCTCTCGGCGTAGTCGCCCGTGCCGAGCAACCGCGCATCCGACCCCCACACCGGAGCGGCCTCCAGCATGTCCAGCGCCACGCCGGACGCCTTCTTGTCCGCGATGTCGATGACCACGACATCGGCGAGCTGCTTCTCGGCAATGCCCCGCGCCACCGTTGCGCCGACGTTGCCGGCCCCCCCCACCACTGTCACTTTACGATTCATCTGTGCTCCTTCGTTGGCGTTCAACCTGACTGACGGCTCCGAGGCCCCACCGACCGACCCCGAGCCCCGCGCAATCTACATATGCTGGATGACCGCGTCCGCGAACTCGGACGTCTTCAGCTCGGTCGCCCCGGGCATCAGACGAGCGAAGTCGTACGTGACCCGCTTCGCGGCGATCGCGCCGTCCATCCCCTTGACGATAAGGTCCGCGGCTTCCGTCCACTTGAGGTGCCGCAGCATCATTTCGCCCGACAGCACGACGGACCCGGGATTGACCTTGTCCTGGTCCGCATACTTCGGTGCGGTGCCGTGCGTCGCCTCGAAAATCGCGTGGCCGGTGATCGAGTTGATGTTGCCGCCGGGCGCGATGCCGATGCCGCCGACCTGCGCCGCCAGGGCGTCCGACAGGTAGTCGCCATTCAGGTTGAGCGTCGCGATGACGTCGAACTCGTCGGGCCGCGTCAGCACCTGCTGCAGCGTGATGTCGGCAATGGCGTCCTTGATGACGAGCCCGGCCCCGGGCTTGCCGTCAGGAATCCGGCACCAGGGGCCGCCGTCGATTTCCACGGCGCCGAAGAAGGTCTTCGCCACCTGGTAGCCCCAGTCGCGAAACGCCCCCTCGGTGAACTTCATGATGTTGCCCTTGTGGACCAGCGTGACGCTCTTGCGCTTGGTGGCAATCGCGTAGGCAATCGCGCTGTAGACGAGACGCTCGGTCCCGAGATAGCTGACGGGCTTCATGCCGATGCCGACTTGGACGGGTACCTCGCGTTTGGGCGTCCCGACGCCTTCGAGCACCGCCTGCCACTCCTCGGACGCGGCGGCGCTGCCAAAACGGATCTTCTTGAAGTCCTTCGGGAACTCCTTGGCGAGAAAGTCGAGCACCTTCTGCGCCTCTGGTGTGCCCGCGGCATATTCGATGCCCGTATAGATGTCCTCCGTGTTCTCGCGGAAGATCACCATGTCCACTTTCTCGGGGTGCTTCACCGGCGAAGGCACGCCCTTGTACCAGCGAACAGGCCGCAGGCAGACGAAGAGGTCGAGCAGCTGCCGCAGCGCGACGTTCAGCGACCGGATGCCGCCGCCGACGGGCGTGGTCAGCGGTCCCTTGATGCCGACGTAGTATTCGCGGAAGGCCTCGATCGTGTCGTCGGGCAGCCACGTGTCGAGTTTCTTGAAGCTCTTTTCGCCGGCGTACACCTCCATCCACGCGATTTTCCGGCGCCCGCCGTACGCCTTGGCGACGGCGGCATCGAGCACACGGACGCTGGCTCGCCAGATATCCGGACCGGTGCCGTCCCCTTCGATGAAAGGAATGATCGGATTGTCGGGAACAACGAGTTGGCCGTCCTTCCGCGAGATCGCGGTCCCGGTCGTCGGCGGCGTGATGGATGTGAAGTTAGCCATAAGTCCTTTAGGTCAGGTCACCTGTCGTTCGCGGAACATTTCCGCAATGTCTGTGCAAAACTCTGTGGAAAAGCGCCGGCGTTTACGCGGCCGTCATGCGCCAACCCGAATGTTTTAGCGCTTTGCACCACTTCAGGGCACACCGCGCACGGCGCGTCGTTCGCCGCCTGAGAAAACCGACGGATTATACTGTAGTGTCGCACGTGAGTCCGATTCGACCGTAAACCCTTGCTGACTTCGAGATACCTAACCCCGTGAAAATTGTTGTTGCCGACGATCTCCCTGCCTCCGCCCTTGAGCTCCTACGCGCCGAACCGGGATGGGTGGTCGATGCCCGGTCCGGCCGTCCGCCCGCGGAACTGGCCGCCGCCCTCGCCGATGCCGACGCGTTGATGGTCCGGAGCGCGACCAAGGTGAACGCCAGCCTGCTCGAGGCCGCGCCGCGGCTCCGGATCGTCGCGCGCGCCGGAACAGGCGTGGACAACGTGGACGTCGCCGCAGCGAGCGGCCGCGGCGTCCTGGTCGTCAACGCCCCCGGGGCCAACAGCATCAGCGTCGCCGAGCACGCCCTGGCGCTCATGCTGGCGCTGGCCCGCTCCGTGCCGGCCGCCGACCGGGCGATGAAGGAAGGACGCTGGGAGAAGAAGCGTTTCCTCGGCACCGAACTGCGCGGCAAGACCCTCGGCGTCGCCGGCCTCGGCCGCATCGGCCAGGAGGTGGCGCAGCGCGCCCGCGCGTTCGGCATGCGCATCGTCGCGCACGACCCTTACATCGCCGCGGACATCGCCGCGGCCATTGGCGTCAAGCTCCTGAGCCTGGACGAGCTGTGCGCGACGGCCGACTACATCACGCTCCATCTGCCGTCCACGCCAGAAACGAAGGGCCTGTTCAGCGACGCGCGATTCGCCAAGTGCAAGCACGGCATGCGCTTGATCAATACGGCGCGCGGCGAGCTCATCGACGAGGGTGCCCTGAAGCGGGCCATCGAGAGCGGCATTGTGGCGGGCGCTGGGCTGGACGTCTTCGAGAAGGAGCCGCCAACCGACTGGTCGCTGGCGGCCATGCCGCAGATGGTGGCGACCCCCCATATCGCGGCCTCCACAGAGGAGGCCCAGGAGCTCGTCGGCACCG
>JBEQUD010000001.1:0-2619 GCA_040349235.1 Acidobacteriota bacterium | reverse complement strand
CCCGGATAGCCGGCTCGTCGCATTGAAGCGGTATCTCGCGCAGGGCACCCTGCGCGTCGAGGCCACGCCCTCCGGGGAGGGCACCACCGCGTCCCAGGGCCGTATCAGCTTCATCGACAACACGGTCGATCAGACGACCGGCACCATCAAGATCAAGGGCTCGTTTGCCAACGCCGACCGCCAGTTGTGGCCCGGGCAGTTCGTGAAGGTCGTCGTCACCCTCGCGACCGAACCCCGGGCCATCGTGGTCCCCACTGCCGCTGTCCAGAAGAACCAGCAGGGCTCGTACGTCTTCGTCGTGACGCCCGGCAGCACGGTGGACCTGCGCCCGGTCCGCGTGGACCGGGCCGTCGGCGACGAGACCGTCATCGCCGAAGGCCTCGCGCCCAACGAAACGGTCGTCACCGACGGCCACATCCGGCTCGTGCCGGGCAGCCGCGTCAGCATCAAGAACGGCGCGGGCGCGGCGGGGGTGAAGAGCGCTCCGTGAACCTCTCGGCGATCTTCATCAGGCGGCCCGTCGCCACCACGCTCCTCACGCTCGGCATCGTCGTGTTCGGCGCGATCTCGTACGGATTCCTGCCCGTCAGCGACCTGCCCGCGATCGACTTCCCCACCATCCAGGTGTCGGCAGGGCTGCCGGGCGCGAGCCCCGCCACGATGGCCTCCGCGGTCGCCCTGCCGCTCGAGAAGGCGCTCTCCACGATTTCGGGGCTCACCTCGATCAGCTCGCTCAGCTCGGTCGGGAGCACGAACATCGCCCTGCAGTTCGACCTGACGCGCAACATCGACGCCGCGGCCCAGGACGTGCAAGCGGCGATCGCCCGCACCGTCCGGTCGCTGCCCCCCAACATGCCGGCGCCGCCGACGTTGCAGAAGAGCAACCCCACCGACCAGGCGGTGATTTCGCTGGTCCTGCAGTCGCCGACCCTTCCCATGTCGGTCGTGGACGAGCAGGCCCAGATCGTCAGCCAGCGACTCTCCGCGCTGAACGGTGTGTCGCAGGTCAGCATCCTCGGCTCACAGAAGTTCGCGGTGCGCGTGGATGTCGATCCCTCCGCCCTGGCGACGCGCGGCATCGGCATCGACGAGGTCGCGTCCGCCATCAACAGCGCGAACGTGAACCTGCCGACGGGGACGCTGTACGGCGACCAGAACAACTTCGTCGTGCAGGTGGACGGCCAGCTGCTCACAGCCGCCGCGTACGAGCCGGTCATCGTCGCCTACCGCGGCGGCAGCCCGGTCCGCCTGAACGAGGTCGCGCACGTCTACGCGGGCATCGAGAACGACCGCTTCGCGTCCTGGTACCGGGGCCAGCCGACCATCTACCTCCAGATCAACAAACAGCCCGACGCGAACGTGGTCCAGGTGGTGGAGGACATCAAGAAGCAGCTCCCCGCGCTGAACGCCCAGCTCCCGGCCGCCATCTCCCTGACGCTGCGCTCGGACCGCTCGCTCTCGATTCGCGACTCGGTCCGCGACGTGAAGGTCACGCTGCTCATCACCATCGCGCTCGTCGTGCTCGTCATCTTTCTCTTCCTGCGCAACCTCTCGACCACGCTCATCCCCAGCCTCGCGCTGCCGGCCTCGATCGTCGCCACGTTCTCGGTGATGTACCTCCTCAGCTACAGCCTCGACACGCTGTCGCTCATGGCCTTGACGCTCTCGGTGGGCTTCGTGGTCGATGACGCCATCGTCATGCTCGAGAACATCGTGCGGCACATGGAGATGGGCAAGGCGCCGATGCGCGCGGCCTACGATGCCTCGGAGGAGGTGGCCTTCACCATCCTGTCGATGACGCTGTCGCTCGTCGCGGTCTTCATCCCGGTACTCTTCATGGGCGGGATCGTCGGCCGACTCCTCCACGAATTCGCCGTGACGATCAGCTGCGCCATCCTCGTGTCGGGTTTCGTGGCGATCAGCCTGACCCCGATGCTGTGCAGCCGCTTTCTGCGGCCGCTGCGTACGGACGCCCACGGGGCGCTCTACAACGCGACGGAGCGCATGTTCGACGCCTGGCTGCGGCTGTACGACCGGACGCTGCAGCTGTCGCTGCGCTACCGGGCCCTGACCATGGCCGTGTCGCTGGTGCTGATGGTCGCCACCGCCTACCTCTACGTGCAGGCGCCGAAGGGGTTCCTGCCGAGCGAGGACCAGGGCCGTTTCCAGCTGAATCTCGAGGGCACGCAGGGGCTCGGGTTCGCGGAGATGGCGCGACACCAGCGCGAGGTGGACGCGATTGTGGCCCGCGACCCAAATGTCCTCGCGTTCGCGACCAGCGTCGGCGTCGGCACGGGCACCAACCAGGGTCAGTTGTACATCGACCTCAAACCGCGCAACGAGCGCGCCCTATCGGTGGACGAGGTCATGGCGGAACTCCGGCCGCAGGTGGCGCGCGTCGCCGGCCTTCGCGCGTTCATGGTCAACCCGCCGCTCATCAACATCGGCGCCCGGAACGCGCGGGCACTGTACCAGTTCACGCTGCAGGATGCCGACACGGACGAGTTGTATCGCTGGGCGCCGGTCCTCGAGGACAAGATGAAGGGCCTCCCCGGCATCGAGGATGTCAACAGCGACCTTCTCCTCAAAAATCCCCAGCTCAACGTGCGCCTCGACCGC
>JBEQUD010000491.1:0-7264 GCA_040349235.1 Acidobacteriota bacterium | reverse complement strand
CGACCGCCTGCTACGGCTCAATCAGGAAGCGATGCGGCGGAAGGCCGATGCTGCCTCCGCCATCGCCCGCCGCTGGTTCTTCGTGACGCTCGGCCTGGCCCTCACGCTGATGGTCGTCGGCATCGGCGTGGAGCTGAGCCTGTCGAAGGCCATCCTGACGCCGGTGCGGCAATTGACGGCCGCCACGACGAAAGTGGCGGCCGGGGATCTCGATGCGGCGGTCCCCGTGCAGTCGAACGACGAGATCGGAACCCTCGCCGCGGGCTTCAACCGGATGGCCGGGCGGATCCGCGAGCTGCGGCGGTCCGACCTTGGCCAGCTGCTCATCGCGCAGCAGACCACCGAGGCGGCGATCGACTCGCTCTACGACCCCGTGCTCGTCACCGACAGCGAAGGGCGGGTCACCCGCATCAATACGTCGGCCGAACGCCTCTTCGGCCTCCGGGCCGACGTCGTCGGCAAGCCGATTGAGGACGTGGCCCGCGATGCGCGCGTCGTCGCGGCGGTCACCGACGTGCTGCGATCGAAGCAGGCCATGGCGTCGGAGAACGCCGACGTGATGCCGTGGGCCGTGGACGGTACCCGTCGCGCGTTTCGCATCCGCTCGACGCCCATGCGGGACGCCGACGACCGGCTCGTCGGCGCGGTGACGCTGCTCGAGGACATCACGCACTTGAGCGAAATCAGCCGGCTCAAGTCCGAGTTCATCGCCGCCGCGTCGCACGAACTGCGCACGCCGCTCACCAGCGTGCAGATGGGCATCCACCTCCTGCTCGAGGGGGTCGCGGGCCCGATCGGGGAGCGCGAGCAGGAAATCCTGACCGTTTGCCGCGACGACGCGGCGCGGCTGGACCGCTTGATGCGCGAGCTGCTGGACCTCTCGAAGATCGAGGCGGGTGATGTCGCGCCCGTCAGAGCTGCCGTCCTGCCCTCGGCGCTAGCGCGGGACGCGGCCGAGTCGCTCCGATTGCAGGTGGAAGCCCGCGGGCTGCACCTGGTCGTGGACGCGCCGCCCGACACGCCCGCCGTCTTTGCGGACCGCAGCCAGGTCGAGCGCGTGTTGGTCAATCTAGTCAGCAACGCCGCGCGGGCCACGCCCGGCGGCGGCACGATCACCTTGAGTGCCGCGCGCAAGGGAGACGACGTCGCCTTCTCCGTGGCCGATACGGGCGCGGGCATTCCACGGGACTACCTGGCGCGGGTGTTCGAGCCCTTCGTGCAGGTGCCGAATGCCACCCCCGGCGGGGCAGGGCTCGGGTTGACCATCGCCCGGCGCATCGTCGAGGCCCACGGCGGCCAATTGACGGTGCAGTCCGAGCCCGGGCGCGGGTCCACGTTCACCTTCACGGTTCCGATCGGCGAATCATCGACCGGCGGCAATAGTCGCCACACCGTGCCCGCGGGGGCACCACCAGAGGTACACACATGAAGCTGCTCATCATCGATGACGAACCCCACATCCGCCAGATGATGCGTCTGACGCTCGAGGCGGCCGGCCACCAGGTGGACGAGGCCGGCACCGGGGAAGCGGGCCTCGCGATGTTCGGCGATGGCCGTGTCTACGACGCTGTGTTGCTCGATCAGAAGATGCCCGGCCTCGACGGCCTGCACACCCTGGCGCAGATGAAGGACCGGTTTCCGGAAGCGTGCGTGGTGATGGTGACCGCGTTCGCCTCGATCGATCTCGCCGTGGACGCCATGCGCCTGGGCGCCACGGACTTTTTGCGCAAGCCGATGACGCCCGAGACGCTCCGCGGCGCTGTCGCGGCGGCGCTGGCCAGCCGTCCGCGCACGCCCATCAAGGGCGGGCGCGTCGAGGCCGAACGGCCGAAGCCGCGCATCGAAACCCTGACGCTCAACGGCTTCCAGATCGTGCGGTCGCAGCCGGCGGCCGACCCGGCCACGACCGATCACGTCTTCCAGGTGACGCACTATCCCGGCGGCGCCGAATTCAGCGTGACGGTGGCCATCGACCCGGAGGCCGTGGCGCGGGTGGCGCGGCTCAGCCGGCGAACCCTCCAGCCAGGCGGGGCCTTCTGGCTGGGCCAGGCCGAGCGGCTGCTGTCGGCCTTTCTCTGGAGCGAGGGGAAGCCGCCCGACGGCGGGCGACTGACGGTCCACGACGTCTCGCGGGACGACCTCGAGACGGCGGCGGCGTGGCCGGCTGACTAACGGACCGACCCCTGGGCGGGCCGGCGAGCGCCGTGGTACGATACCCCGTCAACGCGTCGCCTTGTTGGCCATTTCTGGGCACTATGCCGGACACATCCGCTCAGGTTGAAATTCCAGACCGCGCGCTGTTCAAGGCGGTCGAAGTCTGCGACATCGTCAAGGTGCAGCCGTACGTCCTGCGGTCCTGGGAAGCCGAGTTCCCCGCGCTCGGGGTGGCGAAGACGGCCGGCGGCCCGCGCGTCTATCGGCGCGCCGATGTCGAACAGGTCGCGCGGATCAAGCACCTGCTGCTCGTGGAGGGCCTGACGCTCGCCGGCGCGCGCCGTAAGCTCGACGCCGAGCAGGCGCCCGCAGACGACGAGCCGGTGCTCGAGGAAGCCATCGGCCACCAGGTGCGCGAGCGCCTGGCCGTGGTCAAGCAGGGGCTTCGTTCCATCCTCGACCTGCTGGGGCCCGATAGCGCCGAGGCCTTCCACCTCGAGCCGTTGCCACCCATCGCGCAGTCCTCCGCGCGCTTGCGGGCCGTGCCCGATGCGGACGCCAAATCGCGCCGTGCGGCGGCGGCCGGCCCCGCCGCGGCCGGCGCGAAGCCCGCCGCGAAAACGGCCGCTCGCCCTAAACGGTCCGCCTGACATACCATAGGAAGGTTGCAGCGCCCGTTGGCCACGCCGACGGCGCCGCGGCCCGCACGACGCATCGGGATGTAGCGCAGCCTGGCTAGCGCACCTGACTGGGGGTCAGGGGGTCGCAGGTTCAAATCCTGTCATCCCGACCATTTTTCCCTCAACAAATAGACTTGTTCTGTTCTGGCGCGATGGCGCCAGTGTGCCCGGGGTAGCACCGGGGTAGCACTGGCCACAACCCATCCGCTGGGTCTCGCGCCTTCCGACGACGCCAGGGAGAGGACTCTTCAATCTCGACGCTCACCTAGGCGGTCTGCTCGTTCGTTCCCATTTCCTTGGATGGTCGCCGGGTCGCTCGTGCCGGCTGTTACCTGCAAACGGGCCCTCGGCGAGTAGGTGACAAGGCTCTGGCCGTCCTTGGCCTTCACGCGGAACGCGTACGCACCGGTGGGCAGACGGAGGGTTGTCGTCGTGTCACCCTGGAACGCCGCCGACGTCCACTCGCCGACCAGATTGCCGTCGAGATCGAGCTTGATGTATTGCGGGCTATAACTCATCGGCCCCGTGCCCGTCGCGGTAGGCCAGGACAAGCTGATTGACCCGTCGGCCGACGTCGCTGTCGGCGCGCCGCTGAATGTGGCGCCGTAGGTGTCAAGGGCCTCGTTCACCAACCGCGTGTGCGAGTTCGCGGTCGTCTCGGTCGTCGCCTGGGGCACATTGAAGGCCGGCGTGCAGCGGTCGCAGGCAAAACTCTGGAAGAGGAGCCGGTCTGGCAGCCCGCCAAGCGCCTTGGCCATCCGCGCCATCCACGACAGGCTGCCGGAATAGAAGGCCGCGTCGGTGGTCGCGCCCACCTGGTCGATGATGATCCCGAACGGGATGCCCTTGCCTGCAAGGAAGGCCTTGAAGGTGGCCAGATCCGCGTCTGCGAACGAGCGGGTTTGATCGACGTCGAGGTCGAACATGTCCGGCGTCCATCCGCTGGCGATGACCGCGGTCACCCAGGCTTCCAGCTGCGCTTCCGACAGCGCCGGGAACGGCTCGATGTCGCCAACCTTGACACCAGGGAACTTTGATTTGATCGTCGCCGCGTGCTTCGCGGCCAGGGCGGCTTCCTGGCCCAGGGTGTAGCCGCAGCCGCCGCTGCCCGTGTCCAGGATGACACCGTAGAAATAGGGTTCGTCCATCTGGATCGCGTCGGTCACCCCGCCGTTGCGGTTGACATTGCGGATGGCATTTCTCGCCGACGAATCGTCGTCGGGGCAATGGTCGGTGCCGCCCTCGCCCTGATAGTTCCCTTCGAAGTGCGCTTCGATAGCGATCTTGATTCCCCACGTGGCCAGTTTTCCGAAAGCCTTGTTCTTGACGAACGCATTCAGCACATTCGGTGAAACACGCTTGTTCCTCGTGTTGAGCCCGCTCTGGTAGAACTTGAACGTGTCGATGCGGCCGCGGGCATCGCGCCACACAGCCGGATTCGAAAACAAGGCGAGCATGTCGCCCACGGCGGCGTCAGGGGTGAACGTGACACTCGTCTCTGCGTGCAACGCGAGCAGGCTCATTGCAACGAAGCACGCAACCGCACCGAGTCGCCTCATGGGTTCACCTCCGGCCCCTCATGGCCATTGCCTTCTCTGGTACAGCGACCCAGGCTGGCGTGGCGCGTCCACTGTGACGCCCTCGGGCCTCACGGTCCACAAGATCCCCCACATTTGGCAAAAGCCGCCACAGCGGGCTGGGCGCTGTTCAATCCATTTCCCATCCAATTGCCGCGCCGTTGGGCGCATGGCCGAGATGGTGCACAACTTGCACAAGGTGAGAACCAGGGGGTACATGAAGGCTATCGGAATCGCACTCATCGCGCTAGGCCTGGCGGCGCTCGCCTATCAGGGGTTCACGTACACCAGCCGCGAGACGATTGTGGACCTCGGGCCCTTGCACGCCACCGCGGACCGGGAGAAGACGGTGCCCCTTCCGCCGATCGTCGGTGGTGTGGCCGTCGCCGCCGGAATCGTGCTCCTGGTCCTCGGTGCCCGCGGAGCGCGGTCCTGAACAGGGCCGCCGGTGCCCGCTGGACACCTCGGTCCGTTGGTTCGACCTGAAAGGGGGGGAGGAGCCAGGGCGCGAGGGAAGTCCTTACGCCTCGACGAGAATCACCAGGCTCTCGGGCACCACGCCGTCGTGGGCCATCGCCTCCGCGGCCGCCGGGCTTTGCATGACGGCGTTCAACGCATCCATGTCCGGCACGTCCATCACCAGCGCCACCCGTTTCGAGTTCTGCGGGTCCACGAAGGTGCGGATGTTGGTCACGCCCAGCGCGCCAAACAGTTCCTGTCGCTTCGGCGAGCGGAGCCAATGCTCCTGACCTTTCGAGATGTCGTGATATCCAACGATCGTCGGCATGCTGCCTCCTGTGGCGAAAACGCCCGGGCATGCTACCACCCTGACGTGCGGGATGGAACCGGCTGGTTGCAGGGATGACTAGTTCTGGTCATACTGAGATCCATGAGAACGGTGCGGATCGCGGAACTCAAGGCGCGGCTCAGCGAGTACCTGCGCGCGGTGCGAAGCGGTGAGACGATCGCGGTACTCGATCGGGAAACCCGCGTCGCCGAAATCGTGCCGGTGCGCGCGGCCAATACGCTGCGCGTGCGCAGGCCGGCGGCTGGCGCGCCCGCGCTGAATCGCGTGCCGCTGCCCAAGCCATCGACATCCACAATCGACGTCGTGCAGGTGTTGCTCGAAACCAGACAGTCGCACCGATGATCGCGTACGTCGATGCGTCCGTACTGCTGCGCGTGGCATTGCGACAGCGGGACGCGCTGCGAGAGTGGCGTCAGATCGAGCGGGGAATCGCAAGCGCGTTGATTCTGACTGAAAGCCTGCGCACGCTCGATCGGCTGCGGCTGCGCGCGAGTCTGTCAGACGACGACGTCGCGATACGGCGCGCCACGATCCTCCGGCTGGTCGCGTCGCTGGAACTCGTCGAACTCGACGAGGTTGTGCTCGAGCGCGCTGCGCAGCCGATGCCGACGGAACTCGGCACCCTGGACGCCCTGCATCTGGCCACCGCAGTGCTCTGGCGCGAGATGTCGCGCACCGATCTCGTCATGGCAACGCACGACGCGGCGCTGGGGCTCGCGGCACGCGCGCACGGCTTTGCCGTCGTCGGCATTGGGCGCTGAGGCCAGCACGCCCAGATATCCACGAACGCAGAGCGAGCGCACGGGTGCCCACCCTCGGAGTGTGCAATCTGGAACAGTGGAGCGACGCCATCCTGGGTACGCTGACGAAATATCTTGCTCCCACCTCTAGAAAAGACGAGGACATCATGGCGAACCGTTTGACGATTCTGGTAACACTGGGGCTATTGGCGACGTTCACTGCGATGCCCGCGCCTATGCCGGTCCAGGCGCGGCTGCAGGCGCAAGCGGCGGAGCCCCACGACCACGACCAGGCGGCCGCGAGTCCTCGAGACAAGGCCGCTGGCCCGTCGCACGACGCCATGATGGCCAGCATGATGGCCAGCGACGCGAAGCTTGACGAGCTGGTGCAGAAGATGGCCGCGGCCAAGGGCGCTGCGAAGACCGAGGCGATGGCAACCTTGCTGGCGGCGCTCGTGCAGCAGCAACGCGCGATGCATGCCTCGATGATGACGCATATGTCCATGATGTCGAACATGATGCCAATGATGCATAGGATGGGCGGAATGGGCGGGGGCGACGCCGGATCCACGATGCCCAAGAAGTAGGCAGGATACGCAGAATAGCGACCTGACTGACCAGGAGCGCGAGCACGAAGAAGAGAACAGCACTTGCACTACACTCTCAGGGTTCGATTCCAGGAGGAACCCGCATGAAGGTGAAGGTATGGATCGCCGCCGGAGCGCTCGCGCTCGCAGTTCCGGCCGCTGCCCAGTCGGTCCCCGCTCCGGCCGCGCTTACGGTCACGCAGTTGAAGCCGACCGTGTACGAAATCCAGGGCGTCGGCAGCAACAGCCTCATCGTGATCGGCAAGACCGGCGTGATTGTGGTCGATGCCAAGACGACGGCTGAAGCCGGCAAGGAATTGGTCGCGGATGTGGCCAAAATTACGCCGAAGCCCATCACGACCGCCATCATCACCCATAGCGACGGCGACCACGTCAACGGCCTCGCGTCGTTCCCCGCGGGCATCACGATCATCGCGCACGAGAACAACAAGAAAGAGCAGGAGGCCGCCCTTGCGGCGGGTGGGCGCGGCGCGCCGCCCGCGGATCGGCTGCCGAACCGCGCCGTTTCCGGCGCCAAGGAGACGATGACGATCGACGGGGTGCGTTTCGAGCTGTACCACTATGCCCCGGCGCACACGAGCGGTGATTTGGTCGTGTACCTGCCGGATCTGAAGGTCGTGGCGACGGGCGATATCATCGCGCCGCAACGGGCGCTCGGTAACCCCGCCATCCATCCGGAGAAGCACGGATCGACCGC
>JBEQUD010000484.1:0-3191 GCA_040349235.1 Acidobacteriota bacterium | reverse complement strand
CTCGGCGCCGCGGCGGACGTCCTCGGCCTTCTCGCGCCCGCCCTCGGAGCGCTGGTGCGGGTCTTCGGGTGGACGTGGTGAATCGTTCATGGCGCTAGCCGGGTGATGCGCGGGTCACGATGACCTTCAGGGCCGATGCGTTGGCCGCATTGGCGAAGGTGTCGTAGGCCTGCATGATGTCGTCGAAGGCGAATCGATGGGTGACGAGCCTGCCCGGTCGCAGCTTGCCTGCCTGCAGCAGTTTGAGCAGGAGCGGTGTGGTCACCGTATCGACGAGTCGCGTGGTGATGACGATGTTGCGGTCCCACAGCTTCTCGAGGTGCAGGGGCACCGCTTTGCCGTGCACGCCGATGTTCGCGATGCGGCCGCCGACGGCGATGATGCTCTGGCACAGTTCGAACGTCGCTGGCGTCCCCACGGCCTCAATCGCGACGTCCACGCCCGCTCCGCCCGTCATGTCGAGCACGCGCGCAACGGCGTGCTCGGTCGCGCTGTTGATGACGGACGTCGCGCCGAGCTCGGTCGAGACGCGCAGACGGTTGTCGTCGATGTCCACCATCAGGACGGTGGCGGGCGAATAGAGCTGCGCCGTCAGGAGGGCGGCCAACCCAATCGGCCCGGCGCCCACGATGGCCACGGTATCGCCGGGGCTGACGTGCCCGTTCAGGATGCCGCACTCGTAGGCCGTCGGAAGGATGTCGCTCACCAGGACTGCGGTTTCGAGGTCGAGGCCGCGCGGCACACGGTACAGACTCGTGTCCGCGTGGGGGATGCGGACGTACTCGGCCTGCGTGCCGTCGATGGTGTTGCCGAGGATCCATCCGCCGCTCCGGCAGTGGGACGGCATGCGCCGCTGGCAGAAGTCGCAGATGCCGCAGGCCGTGACGCACGAGACGATGACGAGATCCCCGACGTGAAACGCCGAAACCCCGGCGCCGACCGCGTGGACCACGCCCACGCCTTCGTGCCCGAGGATGCGGCCGACACCGACGCTCGCGACGTCGCCCTTCAGGATGTGCAGGTCCGTCCCGCAGATCGTGGACATCGTCATCTGGACGATCGCGTCACCGGCGTCGCGCACGAGCGGCGTGGGCACCTCTTCCCACGCCCGCATGCCGGGACCGTGATAGACAAGGGCCTTCATGAGACCCGTCTCGATATCACCGACGGGCTGCCGCTCCGGCCGCACTGTGACAGTCGTCATGGCCGATCAGCCTATGGGCAGGAGGCGGCGATCATCTTCATGTGCTTCACGCCCAGATAGGGCATCGCCGAGAGATCCCCGCTGGACTCGCTCTTGGAGCGCAAGGCGTTGTCTTCGCCGTCCGTCTTCGTCTCCGACTTGAACTCCACCTTCCCGTGCTCGCGATCGGCGGCCTTGCCCTCGATCTGGACGCGGTGGCCGACGTGCTTGGAGAAGTCCTCGTCGTCCGACACGATGATGTAGCGGTGGAGGGCGCCGGTGTTGTCGGCCACGTGCGTCAGGACGTAGCCCGTCATCGTGCCGGTTTCCACGCAGCCGGTCACCGTGACGTCCTTGCCGTCCTTGACTTCGATCTTCGTCTTGGTGGTTGTCTCGCTCGACTGGGCGCCGAGCGCAACCGAGGTGAGCATCGCGAGAGAGCAGGCAAGCGTTGTGCGTTTCATCATGCGGACCAGCCTAGCGGCAGCGCGCCCGCGCGTCTGTCTCATTCAGCACAGTGGCCACGTCACGCCGCTGGTCGGCAGGTCATGAGGGTGTGGTGCTAATCGTGACGCACCCATGTGCGGTAGTGAACAGACACGCCGACGACGCACCGATATGCTCGTCTCCGAGGCGGCGAGTGCCTTAGCCCAGAGAAAGAGCCTGCTTGAACATCAATAGACACGTCGAACGCCTTGTCGTGCTCGCCACCGCGCTCGCTGTCGTCCTTGGCGCGGGCCGGTGCAGCAGCACGAGCACCCCGACGACGCTGGCCCCCACGCCGCCGGTGGCGCCGTCGGTCGCGCTCGCGTCGGTCTCGCTCAGCCAGGGGAGCGTCGTCGGCGGAAACCCGGTCACGGGGACGGTCACGTTGACCGCCGCGGCGCCGACAGGCGGCGCGGCCGTCACGCTCTCGGGCGCCGATCCGCTGAGCGTCGCCGCCAGCGTGCTGGTGCCGGCGGGGGCGGCCGTCGCGTCCTTCGGCGTCTCGACGCGGGCGGTGGGTGCCACGATGGCGGGGACGGTGATTGCGTCCTACGGCGGGGTCTCCTCGTCGGCCGCCATCTCGGTCACGAGGCCGACAGTGGCGACGGCGAGTTTTGGCGTGACCGGACCGACGGAGTCCGACACCTGCACGATCGCCGACGGTGGCAACACGCTCGACTGCACGTTCAACGGGAGCACCTCGACGGCCCCGGGGACGATCGTCGCGTGGGATTGGTCGTACGGCGTGGCGGGCACCTTCGCGCAGACCACGTCCGGCCCGGTGCTCACGCTCCCCGCGGTGACTTGCAGCCTGCTGCCGCCGCCTCCGCTGCCGACGGGCGTGCTCTGGTTCACGATCGTCGTCACCCTCAAGATCCACGACGACCTCGGCAACGTCAGCGCCGTGCTCACACAGAACGGCGCGAGGGTCTTGCCCCAGGGTGCCTGCGGCTACTGATTGACGGCGTCTCCGCCACGCGAGGCCGGTGTATGATGCGCCTCGCACGGAGGGTGTCACGATGCGGTACGGACTCGTCCTCGCCATATTGCTGGCCTTGCGCGCACCCGCGGCGTCGGGGGCGGACAATGCGAGGGTGGAGCAGGAAATACGCCGGCTCGACGAGCAGCGCATCGCCGCCATCCTGGCGAAGGACACGGACGCGCTCCACCGGCTCATGGCCGACGATTTCACCTACACCCATCAGGGCGGCGTGACGGAGGGCAAGGCGGCGTTTCTCGCCGAGATGACGTCCGGGGCCGGCGCATTCACGTCACTCCAGATGAGCGACGTCAAACTGCGCGTCGTCGCAGGTGCGGCTATCCTCACCGGCCGCTGCGACCTGACCGCCGTCCGGCAGGGCAGGAGCCTCGTCATCCCGATGCATTTCACCGAGGTCTACCTGCGCCGCGGCGGGCGCTGGCGCTGGTTTCTCTGGCAGTCAACACGCCTTCCCGAGCGCCCCGCCCCCTAGCGGGCATCCCCTCTCCTTCGACAAATGTGTCCACCGTCGTACGCCTTTGG
>JBEQUD010000482.1:0-3471 GCA_040349235.1 Acidobacteriota bacterium | reverse complement strand
CGTCCCGCCCATGCCGCCGGTTGTGCGCGACCGCATCCACGAGCCCCGGCACGAGCGATGGCCGGAGGGTGTCGAACTTGGCGGACAGCGGGTTCTCGATCGACACGGCCGGGTGTGGGTCCGCCTCCGCGAATCTCGCCGCCGTTCGCGCCTCGATAAAACCGAACGTCACGGCTTCGGACAGACCCGCGCCGGTGAGCACGCGGCGGACGAGTCGGTCACGCGGAATCCGGGGGTCGGGCGGCGGCGCGGGCGCGGTCACGACGGGGAAGGTGTCGGCCAGATGCTCGAACCCGTCGTGCCGGCCCACTTCTTCGATGAGGTCGATCTCGCGCAGGAGATCGACGCGGAAGGTCGGGACCGTGACGTCCCAGCCGTCAGGCACGGGCGTGACCAGCAGGCCCAGCGCGGTGAGGATCCGCGAAACGCTGGCGTCGGACACCGTGACGCCGAGGACGAGGGCGAGCCGCGCGCGGCGCAGATGGATTGCATCCGGTTTGCGGGGCGTCGGGTACACGTCGATGGCCGGGCCGACCATGCGGCCGGCGCCGATGCGTTCCATGAGTGCGGCCAGACGCGCGAGGGCCGGGAGGGTGGCGGAGATATCCGCGCCGCGCTCGAAGCGCGCGGACGCCTCGGTGCGCAGATTGAGGCGCTTGCCGGTGCGGCGGATCGACGCGGGCGCGAAATACGCACTCTCGAACAGGACGGTCCGTGTCGCGGCGGTGACCTCGGCCGCCGCGCCGCCCATGACGCCCGCGACGGCCTGCGGGCGGTCGCGATCCGCGATGACCAGCATGTCCGTCGAGAGCGTGCGTGCCACGCCGTCGAGGGTTGTCAGCTGCTCGCCCTCCACGGCGCGGCGGACGCGGATCTCCGGGCCGGCGAGCCGGGCGAGATCGAACGCGTGCATCGGCTGACCGAGCTCGATGAGCACGTAGTTGGTCAGATCGACAATCGAACTGATGGGCCGGATGCCGGCGGCCTGCAGGCGTCGGGACATCCACGCGGGCGACGGACCGATGGTGACGTCGGCGACGGCGGCCGTGTAGCGCGGGCAGAGGGCGGCGTCATCGATGGTGATGCGCACGCGTTCGGACCGACCCACGGTGAGCGGCGCGAGCGCGATCGCCGCGTCCGGCAGGGTCGAGGGCAGGACCATCGGCCGGTCGTAGATGGTGGCGACCTCGCGGGCGAGGCCGACGACGCTGAGGCAATCCGGCCGGTTGGCGGTGACCTCGAAATCGATGACGGCGTCTCCCTCGCCCCACGGTTCGACGGAGGCGACCTCGAAACCGCGCAGGCCGACGCGCTCCGCGATCTCCTCGGGAGAAGCGTCAACCTCGACAAAATCGCGGAGCCAGGAGACGAGCAGGCGCATCGGAGGCTGACCGTCCGTCCTAGTAGGGAAACTGCTCGAGGAACCGGAGGTCGTTTTCGTAGAACAGCCGGATGTCCTCCACCTGATACCGGAGGATCGCGATGCGCTCGATGCCGATGCCCCAGGCAAAGCCGGTGAAGCGCTCGGCGTCGTAGCCGACCGCTTCGAAGACGGCCGGGTGGACCATCCCGCAGCCGCCGATCTCAATCCAGCCGGTGCGCTTGCACATCGCGCAGCCCTTGCCGTCGCACTGCCAGCAGCTCAGGTCGATCTCCGCGCTCGGCTCCGTATACGGAAAGAAGCTGGGCCGGAAGCGGACGCGTGTGGACGGCGAGAACATCTCGCGGGCAAAGGCCAGAAGCGTGCCTTTGAGATCGGTCAGGGACAGGCCTTCGCCGACCGCGAGGCCTTCAATCTGGCCGAAGGCGGGCGAGTGTGTCAGGTCGAGGTCGTCGCGGCGGTACACACGGCCCGGCACCACGATGCGAATGGGCGGCGTGTGCGTCTGCATGTAGCGGATCTGCATGGCGGACGTATGCGTCCGCAGTAACGTGCGTCGATCGTCGGGACCGTCCCCGCCGGCGATGGGGCTCGCAAGATACAGGGTGTCCTGCATGTCGCGGGCGGGGTGCTCGGCCGGCATGTTGAGGGCGTCGAAGCAGTGCCAGTCGTCCTCCACCTCGGGCCCCTCGACGGGGGCGAACCCCATCCGCATGAAGATGTCTTCGAGCTGGTCGCGGACGATGGTCAGCGGATGGCGACGGCCGACGAGGGGCTCGCGGCCGGGCAGCGTCACGTCGACGGCGTCTTTGGGCTGGGCGTCCTCGGTGGCCGCTGCGGACTTGTATTCGTCCCAGCGGGCCTCGATCGCCTGCTTCAACTCGTTGGCGAGACGTCCGATCTCGCGCTTCTCGGCGGGAGGCGCCGTGCCGAGCTGTTGCATCCAGGACGCGACCACACTGTTCTTGCGGCCCAGATAGCGGTCGCGCACAGCTTGTGCGTCACGTGGTGAACGAGCGGCCGCCAGCTCCGCCGCGAAGGCGGCGGTGGCGGTCTCGACGGCCGTGGCGTCGGGGAGGGACATGAGGCTCGAGAGTGGAGGCTACATCCGACCCCCGGTTGTCAGGCTGTTGCGGCGGCCTTGGCCGTGGGCTTGGCCACCGTCTTCGCCGCGGCCTTGGCCTGCTTTGCGAGCGTGGTGAATGCCGCCGGGCTGGAGATGGCGAGCTCGGACAGGCTCTTGCGGTCGAGCACGATGCCGGCCTGTTTGAGCCCGCTCATCAGCTGACCGTAGGTGAGGCCGTTCTCGCGGGCGGCCGCGTTGATCCGGACCACCCACAGACGCCGGAAGTCACGCTTCTTGCGGCGGCGGCCGACGAACGCGTACTTGAGCGCCGTATCGACCGATTCCTTCGCGGCGCGGTACAGCTTGCTCTTGTTGGCGTAGTAGCCCTTGGCAAGGCCAAGCAGTTTCTTGCGCTTGGCGCGCCGGACGGTTCCTCTTTTTACACGCGGCATGTTGGTCTCTCTTCCAGGGCGCGGGGCCCGTGGCTTGGGGCTGAGGCTGGCTCAGACCGATTTCGTCTATTTATACGGCAGCATGCGCGCGAGCTTCGGCGCGTCCACATCGGCCACCGTCGTCGTTCCCCGCAGCCCGCGCTTCCGCTTGGTCGTCTTGCTGCTCAGAATATGCTGCTTGAACGCCTTGCTCCGGAGAAACTTTCCGCTCTTGGTCCGCTTGAAGCGCTTGGCGGCCCCGCGGTGTGTCTTTAACTTCGGCATCGCTTTCCCTCAACTGAATCGTCGTTACTTCGCCGGCGCGGGTGCGGCCGCAGCGGCGCGCGGCTTGCCGCCACCTTGCGGTTTACGCGACAAAATCGTGTGCATCTGGTTGCCTTCCATTCGAGGCATCGTCTCGGCGACGGCGACCTCGACCAGTTCCTCGATGAGCCGCTCGAGAATCCGCCGTCCGATTTCCGGATGCGCCATTTCCCGGCCGCGGAAGAAGATCGTCGCCTTGACCTTGTCGCCGTCCTCGAGGAAGCGCTCGATGTGCTTCTTCTTGAACTGGTAGTCGTGCTCGTCGACCT
>JBEQUD010000409.1:0-7068 GCA_040349235.1 Acidobacteriota bacterium | reverse complement strand
CCGACCGGCGGCGACTTACGCGGCTTGCTTCGCCTGCAGCCGCTCGATGGCCTTGTCGAGAATCTTGTCCCCCGGGGGGGCCGGTTGACCGAACTCGACGTCCGGCTCGTCAACGGCGACCGCCGGCTCGAGCCCTTTTTCGTGGAGCGGGGCCCCATTCGGGGTGAGATAGCGCGAGGTGGAAATCCACAGCGCGCTGTTGTCGGGCAGCTTGATGAGCCGTTGGACGGCGGCGCGGCCAATGGTGTGCTCGCCGACGAGGTCGGCCCTCGCGTTGCCAGACAGGGCAGAGGCAAAGAGCTCGGCCGCCCCTGACGTGCCGAGATCGACCAGGACCAGCGCGGGCAGCGCCACCGCACCGTCCCCGGCGGCCGCGGCGACGGGCTCGCGCACGCCTCCCGTACCCTCGCGAAGCGCGAGGGTACCGGTCCGTACGAACAGGCGCGCGAGCGCAAGCCCCTGGGCCGGATCGCCCGTCGACGTGCGGCGCACGTCGAGGATGAGCTTGGTCGCACCCGCCTTCTGGAGGTCCGCGATTTGCGCCTTGACCGCCCCCACCGTCGCGCCCGCGATGGCGGCGACGCGCACGTACCCGATCCCGGGGGCGGCTATCCGACCGTGCACGTCGGAGGTCGGCAGCACTTCGCGGGTCAGTTCCACCGTGTGGGGATCGACGGCGTTGCCGCGAATGATCGACAGGGTCACCTTGGAGCCGGGCGCGCCGCGGAGTGCGCGCATCCCCTCCCAGGCCGACATGTCTCGCGTGGGTTTGTCGTTGATGGCGCGCACGTAGTCGCCGCTGTGGAGGCCGGCTTTGGCGGCGGGGGAATTGTCGCGCGCCGCGATCACGCGCAGGTAGTACTGTCGCGTCACCTCGAGACCGACTTCGCCGGCGAGCTGCGCCGAACGTCCTTCGAATTCCTTGACCTGGTCCGGCGTGAGGTAGGCGCTGTCGGCGTCCAACCCGTCGGTCAGGCCGCGCATGGCCCCGTGCATGACCTTGTCGAGATTGACGTCCTCCACGTAGTTGCTCGAGATGAGGCCGAGGACGTCGTCAAACGGCTTGAGGTGCTGGAAGGTTTCCTCGCGCGCCATCACCTTGCCGAGA
This sequence comes from Acidobacteriota bacterium, assembly GCA_040349235.1. Classification (GTDB taxonomy): domain Bacteria; phylum Acidobacteriota; class Vicinamibacteria; order Vicinamibacterales; family CAVVIG01; genus JBEQUD01. The sequence continues at coordinate 5,960 of JBEQUD010000409.1, read as the reverse complement.
AATCCGCCGACGATCGCGAAGGCGATGACGGGGATCGAGAGGAACAGCACGACGGTGCGGGTGCGAGTGCTCATGACACCTCAGGTTCGCTTCTTCAGCCATTGTAGGGGATCGACCGGGTGACCGTCGATGCGCAATTCGAAGTACAACCCGGCAGCGCCGAGCGGACCGGCCCCGACCGTGCCGACCACCTGGCTCGCCTCCACCCGACCTCCCTTGGCTACCTGAACCTCGAGCAGTTGCCCGTACAGGCTAAAGGTCTGGTTGCCGTGGTCGATGATGACCAGGTTGCCGAACCCGCTGAACGCGTCGGCAAAGACGACCGTCCCCTCGTGGACCGCCCCGACGGGCGCACCTTCGGGCGCCGCGATTTCGATACCGTTCGTGGTCGCGCCCCGCGCCGCCGACGGGCTGAAGGGCCGCCGGACCGTCCCGGCCGCGGGCCACTCGAGCGCGCCTTTGAACGGCTTGAGCGGCAGCGTGGCCGCCGCGAGCGTGGCGGGGGAGGCGCCCGCCGATAGGGTCCGCAGTGCGCTCTGCAGGTTCTGCTGGGCGGCCTGCAGTTCGCCGGCCAGCTGCGCGTTCAGATCCCGCTGGCGGTCGATGTCCCGGATCATGTCGTTGCGCGCTTGCACCGCGCGGGCCGCGTCCGCGCTGGCCCGACCCGCCTCGCGGCGCAGTGCCTCGAGGCGCCGGCTGCGTTCCTCGAGCTGTCCGCGGCCCGCCATCAGGGCGTCCACCATCTGCTGGTGCACGGCGAGTCGGTCGCGATCGAGCTTGGCCAGGACCGCGACCGTCCGCGAGGCGGCGCCAATCCGTCGGACATCGGACGTGGCCAGGAGCAGGCGCACGTAGCGTCCCTGGCCCAGCTTGTACATCTCGACGAGACGGGCCTCGAGCTGCGGGCGCGCGGCGAGCTCTTCGCGCTGCAGCGCTTCGAGGCGTTCGGTGGTCGCGGCGCGTTCGCGGGCCACCTCGCGTGCCTCCGAGTCGAGTGCCCGCACACGCTCGAGGTTGATCTGGCGATCGAGTTCGAGGGCACGCAGGTCGCCGAGGAGACTCTTCTCGCGGGATGCGAGCTGGTCGGCTTCCTGTTGGAGCGCCTGCACGCGGCCGGTTGCGCGCCGCGACAGCCCCTCGGCCGTGGTGCGGTCCGCGTCCTGCGCGAGGGCGGCAGGTGCGGCGGCGAGCAGCGCAAGGCACAGGATCGTGACGGCCGCCCGACCTTCGTGCATCGGGGGAAGGATATAACATCTGTCCGTGCGCGTTCTGGGGATCGATTTCGGCCGTCGCCGCGTTGGGTTGGCGATCAGCGACCCTTCTGGAACGCTGGCGAGACCCCTCGCGACAGTAGAGACAAGCCCGGCCCGCATGCTGGAGGATGTATCGGTCGAGATCGCGCGGCTCATCGAGGACGATGACGGTCTGGCCGAGATAGTCGTGGGCGTCCCCGTCGCGCTCGACGGCTCGCCGACCCGCATGACCGCCGAGGTGCGGGGATTCGTCCGCGCACTGCGCGCCCGTTGGGCGGTGCCAATCCTGGGGGTGGAGGAGCGGCTGACCAGCCGGGAGGCCGAGAGCCGTCTGGCCGTCGGCGAACGGGATTGGAAGAAGCGGAAGGCGAAGCTCGACGCGGCGGCGGCGGCCGTCATCCTGCAGGACCATCTCGACCGTCTCCACGCCTCGACCGCGGGTCTCGAGCACGAGCCGGAGGGGACGCCGTGAGGCGCGTGGTCGTGGGGTGCCTCGCCCTGGCTCTGGCGGCCGGGGCTGTTGCGGCCTGGCTCGTGGTCCGCGCCGCCGAGCCGTATCAGGGCTACGTGGGCGGCGAACAGTTCGTCGAGATTCCGCCAGGCTCGGGCAGCCGCGCGATCGGCGACCGGCTCGTCGCCGCTGGTGTCATCCGCGACGTCTGGGCGTACCGCGTCGGCCTGTGGCGCGCCGGACAGGCGCGTCGGCTGCAGGCGGGCGAGTACCGTTTCGGGAAGCCCATGACACCACTCGAGGTCATCGACATGATCGCGCGCGGCGAGGTCTATGTCGTCAACGTCACGTTTTCCGAAGGCCTGACCATCGCGGAAATGGCGCGCGTTGCGGACGCGCACGGCTTCGGCCCGGCGTCCGCGTTCGTCGCGGCGGCGCGAAACCCCTCCGCGGTCGTTGCGATCGACCCTGCCGCAAGCGACCTCGAAGGCTACCTGTTTCCGGACACGTATCCGTTGTCACGGCATACCCAGCCCGCGGCGCTCGTCAGCCTGATGTCCGCGCGGTTCAGGCACGTGTTCACCCCGGAGCTGCAGGCCGCGACCCGCGCCCGTGGGTGGACGCCGCGTCAGGCGGTGACACTGGCGTCGATTGTCGAAAAGGAAACGGCGCGCCCGGACGAACGCCCCCTCGTGGCGGCGGTCTACGAAAACCGTCTGCGCATCGGCATGCCGCTTCAGTGCGATCCGACAGTGATTTTCGCGCTCACGCGGACGGGGCACTACAGCGGCAACCTGCACAAAGCCGACCTCAGCCTCGACTCACCCTACAACACCTACCGGTACGGGGGGCTCCCGCCCGGTCCCATCGCCGCACCGGGCCGCGCGTCGCTCGAGGCGGTTGCGCACCCCGCCCCCGTGGCGTTTTTGTATTTCGTGAGCCGTAACGACGGGTCGCACGCCTTTGCGCGGACCCTTGCCGAGCACAATGACAACGTGCACACGTGGCAGGTGGAATACTTTCAGCGTCGGCACGCCGGCCAGGCAGGCGCGGCCGCGCGCCCGAAGTAGCGGATCAGCGCTCGCCCCATTTCAGTTTCTGACGGAGCACTTCGAAATAGCTGCGCGTCGTCGCCTGTATGAGGTGCAGCGGATGCGTGTCTCGTTCGACGAGGATGCGGTCGCCCTCCTCGACGTCGAACCCGTCCTGGCCGTCGAACGTCACGAAGACTTCGTCCCGGCTGTCCATGTGGGGCTCGATGCGGACCGAAGACGAGGCCGGAATGATGATCGGGCGGTTGGTCAGCGTGTGCGGGGCGATCGGGGTCAGGACGAGGGCATCGACGCTCGGCTGCACGATAGGGCCTCCCGCCGACAAGTTGTAGGCCGTCGAGCCGGTCGGTGTGGCGACGATCAATCCGTCGGCCTTCACCCGCGTGACGAATTCCTCGCCGACCCAGACCGAGAGGTCGATCATCCGCGAGCGCGCGCCCTTCGTGATGACGACGTCGTTCAAGGCCACGTGCGACGCGAAGGTCCGGCCGCGGCGTTCCGCGGTAGACCGCAGCATGAGGCGCGCGTCGATGGCGGCCGTGCCGAGAAGCGTGGCCTCGAGCGATGCGTGCAGTTCGGGCAGGGTCACTTCGGTCAGGAAGCCGAGACTGCCGAAGTTCACGCCGAGGATGGGGACGCTTCTGCCCGCGGCGGCGACACAGTCGGCCATCGACAGCAAGGTGCCGTCCCCGCCGAGCACGACGACGAGGTCGGCCGTCCGCGCGATCTCCACTTTCGAAGCCACCTGCCGTCCGTCGTCGGTGGGCATGAGCGCAGCGGTGGCGGATTCGAACACGACGTGCCGTCCGCGGTTTGCGAGCCAGGCGCCGATATCGACGAGATGGGGCGTCGCCGCGCGCAGGTGCGACTTGGCGACCACGCCGACACGGGTGATGGAAGGCGTCGTCATGGCCGTGTCCTGAGGTGGAGGAAGAATTCCTGATTTCCCGTGGCGCCCGTGATCGGGGAGGGCGTCGAGGCGAGGCGCTCGAACCCCGCGTCCACGGCTGCCGCCGTGACGCGCGCCAGGACCGCGTCGTGCACAGCCGGGTCCGTCACGAGACCGTGCCTGCCGACTTCGTCTCGCCCCGCCTCGAACTGCGGCTTCACGAGCGCGATGACGTCGGCGCCGGGCGCGACGAGCGCCGGCAGCGGTGGCAGGATGTGGCGCAGCGAGATGAAGGCGACGTCGATGGTGACGAGGTCGGCCGCATAGGGCAGCACATCCGCGACCAGCGCGCGCGCGTTGACACCCTCGCGCACGATGACTCGGGGGTCGGTCCGCAGGCGCCAGTCGAGCTGGCCGTGGCCCACATCGAGCGCGATCACCGATGTCGCGCCCCGCTGCAGCAGGACGTCGGTGAATCCGCCGGTGGAGGCCCCGATATCGAGCGCGCGTCTGCCCGTGGGGTCTAGGCCAAAGCGATCGAGCGCGCCCGCGAGCTTCAGGCCGCCGCGACCGACGTATGGGTGATCCGGCACCGCGAGATCGACGGCCGCGGTGGCGCCCACCGAGGTGCCGGGCTTGTCCTGCACGTGGCCGTCAATCTTCACGTGCCCGGCGAGAATCAGGGCCTGCGCCCGCTCGCGCGAGGGCGCGAGGCCGCGATCGACGAGCAGGACGTCCAGCCGCGTCTTGCGGCCCGTGCCCGCTCGAGGAGTCCTTCCGGTCATGGGGGGAGCGGGCGCCATCAGCTCCGGCGCGTGATGACCCAGTGCCCGATCGCCGCCAGGTGCCCCGAGGCGAGTCCGGCGGACGACAGCTCGTGGCACGCGCGCTCGATACACTCGGCCGCAAGCGTACGGGAGTGCTCGACGCCGAAGAGGGCCACGTACGTCGGCTTGCCCCCCGCAGCATCCTTGCCGGCCGTCTTCCCGAGTTGCTGCGCGCTGCCTTCGACATCCAGGATGTCATCGACGATCTGGAAGGCTAGACCGAGTTCCGCCGCGTACCGGTCCACGCCCGCGATGACGGTATCTGTGGCGCCCGCCATCGTCGCCCCGGCCACCGCCGACGCGCGAATCATGGCGCCTGTCTTACGGGCGTGCATGCCCTGGAGCGCGGCGGCGTCGAGGGCGCCGGTGCCCCCGGCCGCCTGCCCAGCCGCCTGCAGGTCGATCGCCTGGCCGCCGACCATACCGGTGGCGCCCGCCGCTTCGGCGATCGTCCCTACGACCCGCAGCTTGCGCGCGACGACTGCGGGCGTCGTGCTCGCTGGTTCGCGCGCGAGCAGGGCGAACGCCTCGGCCTGCAGGCCGTCACCCGCGAGCACCGCGATGCCGTCGCCGTAGACCACGTGCAGGGTCGGGCGTCCGCGGCGCAGCGTATCGTCGTCCATGGCGGGCAGGTCGTCGTGGATGAGCGAATAGGTGTGGATCATCTCCACGGCGCAGGCAGCCGGGAGGGCCGCATCGAGCGCCGCCCCGGCTGCTCTATCGGGCCCGTCGAGCGCCGCGCCCTCGGCAGCGAGGCGGGCCACTGCGTCGGCCGCGGCGAGGGTCAGCGTCGGCCGCAGGCGTTTGCCGCCTGCGAAGACGCTGTAGCGCATCGCCTCGCTGACGACGGCGGGGCAGTCCGGCGGCCGCGGCAGGAAACGCTCGAGGGCCTCGTCCACGACGGTCCGGGTGTGTTCCAGAAAGCGGGCGAGAGCAGCTTGCGGCACGAGCGCTAGTCGCGAAGGGGGCCGTCGGCCAACGAGGCCGGGGCCGGCGCGAGCTCGCCGCGCGCGTTCAGGATCTCGATACGGCGTTCGGCATCCTCGAGGCGCGCGTGGCAGAAGCGTGACAGTTGGACGCCGCGCTCGTAGAGCGCGAGTGATTGTTCGAGCGCGAGGTCGCCGTCTTCGAGCTTCTTGACGAGCGATTCGAGCTCGGCGATGGCCGCCTCGAAATCCTTGATGGTCGGTTCAGTCATGTCGTGTACCCGACACCTTAGCGTCAATCTCGCCCCGGCTCAAGGTCACGCGAATCGCGTCGCCGGGCTGGACGTCAGACGCCTGGCGGACGGCCCGCGCGCCGTCGGCTGTCCAGCAGACCGCGTACCCGCGCGCCAGGACCGCGAGGGGACTGAGCGCCTCGAGGCGGCGGGCCGAGTTGCGCAGCCTTGTGTCTGCGGCGTGCCGGCGATGGAGCACCGCATGGCCCAGGCGCCCGTCGGCGGCGACGAGGCGCGCGCGCAACGCGCCCAGCCGGCGGCCCGGATCG
>JBEQUD010000405.1:0-3779 GCA_040349235.1 Acidobacteriota bacterium | reverse complement strand
CGCGAAACGGCCGTTCGTGGTCCGGCGCTTCAGGCCCTCGACGGCATCGTCGTTCAACCCGAGATTGAGGATGGTGTCCATCATGCCCGGCATGGAGAACTTCGCCCCGGAACGCACGGATACGAGCAGCGGATTCTCGGTGGACCCGAGCGTCGCGCCCGCGGCCTTCTCGAGCTTCTTGATCTGCACGTCGATTTCCGTCTCGATCGAGGCGGGAATGCTCTGCTTCTGCTCGTAGTAGAGGTTGCACACCGCCGTCGAGATGGTGAACCCGGGCGGCACGGGCAGGCCCGCGTTGGTCATCTCCGCGAGGCCCGAGCCCTTCCCGCCGAGCAGGTCCTTCATCGTGCGATTGCCATCGGCCTTGCCGTTGCCGAAGAAATACACGTATTTTGCTGTCTTCGACTTCGTCGTCTTTTTCGCTGCGGCTCGCGCCGCCGGTTTCTTGGACATGTGTGGCTCCGTCGATCGATGAGTAACACTGGTAACTGGTAATTGGAGAATCTGGTCGTTGGGGATGGTCAGCCGGATTTCATGTCGTCAGGGGCGACCTCCGCGATATCGGCGATGCTGAGAATGGTGCGGCGCAGGATGCCGAGCAGCGTCAGGCGCGCGTCCCGAAGGGCGGGGTCCTCTGCCATCACCAGCACGTCCGCAAAGAACTGGTTGACGGGTCCACCGAGCGCGCCGATCTCGCGCATCGCGTCGCCATAGCGCTCTTCCGCGCTCGCGCGCTCGATGACGGGCAGGCGGACGTCAACTTCCCTCAGGAGCGCGAGCTCGGAGGGCTCGACGAGCGCGCTGCGCTTGTGCGGCAGCATATCCCCGCCGTCGAACTGCTTCGTGATGTTCTTGACGCGCTTGAACAGCACGGCCAATGCCTCGAACTCGCTCGAACGGCGCGCCAAGGCCAGCGCGGACGCCCGCTTCAGCAGCGACGTGGGCCGCGCCCAATGCCCCAGGACGGCGCGCGCCTCGTCCCCGCGGAAGCCCCGTCGATCGAGCACGTGCGCCTCGCGTTCGGCAAAGAACTCTCCGAGCGAAGACATCCAGCCCTCGACCGGCGCCGGGATTGTCGAGCCATATCCTGCGAAGGCCTGCGTGATGAGGGCCTCGAGATCCACGCTTAGGTCGAGCCCAGTGGCCGCCGGCAAATCAACCAGCACCTTCACCACGCCCTGTGCGGCGCGGCGCAGGCCGAACGGGTCGCGAGACCCGGTCGGTTTCTCACCGGCCGCGAACAGTCCCACGAGGGTATCGAGCTTGTCGGCAAGGGCGACGGCGGCCCAGGTCGCGGCCCCCTCGCCGAGCTGCGCACGGGTCGGCGGCGCATCCGCCTCCACGCCAAGCGGCAAATAGTGGAAGTAGATGGCCTTCCACACGGCCTCCGGCTCGCCGGCCTGCCGTGCGTAGACCCCTCCGATCGTGCCCTGTAGCTCCGTGAACTCCCGCACCATGTCGGTCGTGAGATCCGCTTTCGACAACCATCCCGCGCGCGCCGCCTGCGCCGCCACGGCCGCCGGCACGCCCAGGGCGTGTTCGGCAATCCACCCCGCCAGCCGGCCGACGCGTTCGGCCTTCTGCTGGTAGCTGCCGAGCTTCTTGTGGAACGTCAGGGTTGCGAGACGTTCCGCGCGGGCGTCGAGCGGCACGAGACGATCGGCCTCGAAGAAGAAGCGCGCGTCACGTAGCCTCGCCGTGACCACGCGCTCCGCGTTCCGGGCAATGGTCCGTTCGTTGTCGGGCTCGGTGTTGATGACCGCCAGAAAGGCGTTCTTGAGCGCGCCGTCGTCGCCCTCGACCGGAAAGTAGTGCTGGTGGTGGATGAGCGTCGTCGTCAGGACCTCCGCGGGCAGCTCCAGGAACTCGGGCGCGAACGTCCCGGCGATGACCGAGGGATACTCGATGAGGTCTGGGACCTCGCGCAGGAGACTCGACTCGGCCTTGACCAGGCGGCTGACGCGGCCCTGCAGGCGCTGCGCCTTGGCGTCGAGCGCGCGCGCGATCTTGTCGTGCCGCTCGCTCCGTTCGAGCACGACGAAGTTCTCGAGCAGACGCGCGCGATACTCGTCGAAACTGCGCACCTTGATCGCGCGGCCCGCGCGGCCGCTCGTGGTGAGAAACCGGTGCCCATAGGTGACGGCGCCCGCTCGCACCTCCTGCACCTGCGCGGTTTCCGCCGCGGGCGTGCGTGCGATCGTGAACGGCACGACGCGGCCGCCGTACAGGTAGAGAATCCAGCGGATCGGACGGCCGAACAGCAGCTCTCCGCGGCCATCATCGAGCGCCGCATCCCACCGCATCGCCTTGGGAAACGCGAGCGCCCTCAGCGCGTCGCCGAGCACCTCGCCGAGCACATCGACCGCCGCCCTCGCACGCTGCCGCTTCCGGAACGCAAAGTATTCGCCTTTGGGCGTCACCACACGCTCGAGCGCCGCCACCTCGACGCCCTGCTTGGCCGCAAACCCCGTCACCGCCGGCGTGAAGGTGCCATCGGGCTTGACACCGGCCGAGACCGGCGGGCCGGTCACCAGTTCTTCGAGGTCGCTCTGGCGCTCGGCCACACGGGCCACCCGGACCGTCAGGCGGCGCGGTGTGCTGAAGGTCTCGACCGGGGCATCGACCCCGAGCCGATGGGCCTTCAGCTGCGCGACGACGACCTCGCCAATCTGATGCGTGAGCCCCGGCAGCCACGACGCCGGCAGTTCTTCGGTCCCCACTTCGAGCAGCAGTTCGCGGTCCACGGTCAGGCCATCACTTTCGGCGCGGTCTCTTCGACATACGCGCGCGCGATGCCGACGGCCAGGTGCCGGACGCGAAGAATATAACCGGTGCGCTCGGTCACGCCGATGCTGTTGCTGGCATCGAGCACGTTGAACAAGTGCGAGCACTTCAGGCAGTGTTCGAGGGCGGGCCAGACGAGGCCGGATCGCAGCAGGGCCTCCGAGAAGCGGTAGTATTCCTCGAAGAGGCGGCGGTGCAGGGCGGCGAACTCGCCCGCCGGCAGATCGACGCCGTTGTTGAAGACGTACTTCGACTGCTCGACTTCCTCCCGCAGGCGAATCTGGCTGTACTTGACGCCGGGGGCCCACTCCAGGTCGAACACGCTCTCGACGCGCTGCAACACCATGGCGATGCGCTCGAGACCGTAGGTGAGCTCGGCCGACACCGGGGCGAGTTCCAGGCCGCCCGCCTGCTGGAAGTAGGTGAACTGCGAGATCTCCTGGCCGTCGAAGAGCACCTGCCACCCGATGCCCCAGGCCCCGAGCGTGGGGGCCTCCCAGTTGTCCTCCTCGAAGCGGATGTCGTGCTGCCGCGGGCTGATGCCGCAGGCCTCGAGGCTGTCCAGATAGAGTTGCTGGACGTTGTCGGGGGAGGGCTTCAGGATGACCTGGAACTGGTGATGCTTGAAGAGGCGGTTCGGGTTCTCGCCGTAGCGGCCGTCGGCCGGGCGCCTCGATGGTTGGACGTAGGCGACGCTCCAATGGGCGGGGCCGAGCACGCGCAGAAACGTCTCCGGGTGCATGGTGCCGGCGCCCACCTCGACGTCCAGGGGCTGCTGGAGCGCGCAGCCACGCGAGGCCCAGAATTCGGACAGGGTGAGAATCAGGCTTTGAAAGGTCATGAGCTCGCCGCGCCTACCTCATCTCCCTCAGCACGCGCACCGACTTGAGATCCTTCTCGAGGTGCCGCGCAATCAACGCGCGATGCGCCACTTGCAGTTCGCGCAGCGCGGCTGGCGATACCGCCACCTCGCTGAGACCAACCGGACCGACCGC
>JBEQUD010000377.1:0-5217 GCA_040349235.1 Acidobacteriota bacterium | reverse complement strand
CTTCGTCGACGAAGCGGTGCGCGTGCTGTCCAATATCCTTACCAGGATGGAGAAACACCGCTACAAGAAACGCAGCCTGTTCCGAAAGCTCGACGTGTCCACGTTTCCGCGAGGGCAGTGAGACAGGGGCCACGGTCAACATCGCACCACCCAGGACTTTCCCAGCTCCCGTACTCGTCGATGATGGTCGGGCGCGGGTCCGCCGAGTTGCGGACACCGTGCTGCGAGGCCTCGACGAGGACGTCGCCTGGATCGATGGCTTCTCCTCTGCGACCACCAGCGACGTCTCGCGCACGATCACCCGGTGCTCGAACGGTAGTCGGACTGGTGCGCGCGCGGCCCGTTACTTGCCGGGGTGCTTCTTCTGCATGTGCGCGACGGAATCGGCGATCAGCTTGCCGAGTTCCTTCGTGTCGACGTCGGCCAGCGACCTGATGTAGAGGCACGATTTACCGTGACGGTGCTTGCCCATCTTCTGAAGCCGCGCCTCGTCTTCCAGGAGGATCGGCACGATGTAGATCACGATCTCCCCTTTGCGCGGCGAGAAGCCGACGACGGGCCAGGCGTTGACCGTCTTGCCGGAGACAAGGTCGTAGCTGCCGAAGCCAACGATCGACGGGCCCCACATTTCCGCGGGCGCCTTCGAGGCCTCCGCCATCATCGCGGCGATGGCATCGCAGTCGGGCTTGCGATCGCCGGCCGCCTTCTTGAGGAACGCCTCGACGCTGGCGCCCGTGCGTTTCGTCTTCGCTTCAGCCATGCCGCCCCCTGGAAAAAGGTTTCTGCCCCGCACGATAGTACGATTCGACGGGACAGGGGCGGAAGGACCTGTGGGACATCGACGTTCGGGCGGACAGTTTGAACAAGCCCGGAAGGTCTTTGTGTAGGATTGCAGGCTACAACCTGCAGAGTGTCATCCGGGCCGAAATCAGGATTGTTTGATGAGGAGGCGAGTCCCCCCACCAACACCAGCACCGCGATCAACAGAACCAGCCAAGATACTGGATGTGCCACATTCAGCGTCCAGCCGATTCCTCCCCTTCGTTTGGGTACGATCAGGCGGGGATCCTCGGTGGATCGATAGAGACCGAGCGTCTGCCAGTTGCCCGGATCGGCCCAGGGACGGTCGAGAAGCTCCTGCTCCTTCCGTTGCTTCCCCGCGATCTCGGCGAACGTGATCCGGCGTTGGCGCAACTGGCCGCGGCCGCGGTTTCGGGCTTGCCACCCGCGGGACACGAGGTGCGCCGAAGGCCGCTGAAGATCACTCTGTCCACCGGGTCGGGTCCCAAGTACGTCCGCCCATTGTGCGTCGAGGACGCCGGATTGTCCCTTCACGCCGACCGCAGGTCTCGACGTCGATCTTCAGCCACCGGCACATCAGCTCGTGCCACGGGCGATACCGGCAACGATGCGTGGGTGGTCGCGCGGGCGTGTCCTTTCCGGGCGACAGCGAGTGTTAACCTGGCGCGGCGCCATCGGCCGGCGCGGGAACCGCGGCGGACGGCGGTGACGGCACGATGTGCGGCCTCCATTGGCTGTGCGGGGCGAGCACACCTCCGTAACGAACACTGTGGAACCTGGGCGGATGCACCGAAGCGGCAAGCCGCGAGATAAGAGACAGCGGGTCCATCTCGACCGAGACGGTGCCATCTCTGAAAGGACGTTTCAGTTTCACCGCGACCAGGCCGTCGGTCGTCAACGTGACCTGCTCCTGGGCTATGGGCGGTCTCAACACGTACCCCGCCGCTGGCACCCGCCCGTGGGCCAGCCTTCTGGCAGAGCACCGTCCTTCGCCGCCGCTACGGGGTCCCGCCCGACGCGGCAGAGGCGTAGACGGACTCCAAGACCGGCAGAACCAACACCTACGGACCCGCGCAGCGTTGACGCTATTTCGAAGGCGGTGCATTAGGCGGGGGCGACGGGGAACCGGAGGCCCGTGGGGAGATCCGCTAGCGGGCCGTCAGGTAGCCGGTGAAGACGACGATAAAGCTGCCGAGCTCCGCGACCACGAGCGACACCATGAACACGAGCATCGATGACCGCGGGATCGTGCGGTCGCCGAGGCGGTGCGGATGCGCGAGCTGGTTGTCTGTGTCGCGAAGCACACCGTGGACCACGTATCCGAGGACGGACACGGCGAAGAAAACGATGAGGATGACCGACGCGGCAAGGTTGACGGCGTTTCGCCAGGCGCTATGCGCCGCGAGCTGGCTGAGCAGCGCGCACGCGAACGCGTACATCAGCGAGGCCCGATGGGCGGTGTCGACGTAGGACGGCGCCCGGGCGTCGCTGCTCGTCGCGATACACGCGTACTTCCAGGTTCCGGTGGCGAGGCCGACCATGAAGAACGCTCCGGCGCTCGCGAGGCAGAAGGTGGGCGCCGTCATCGCCATCCTCCCGAAGATCCGTGGTGCGCCGCTCGGTGGTTATGTGGCATCGTCCTCACACGATGGCAGGTTCGCCGCGCACTGACTTTCAAGAACCGACTGCGCGAGTCCGGCTCCTCGCCGGTACCGACCGCGTCGCCTTGTGCGGTGCGCTCGATGTGATCGTCACGCACCGTCACGCTTCGTCGGTGGTGGTGGTTGGGGTCGACCGGCCGCTGCGCATCGTCGCCGATCGCTCGCATACGAGCCCTGCCGCATTGATCGCGCCCGGGTTCGCGCACGCGGTGGACGTCGCTGGCGGCCGAATCGCCGTATTCGTGTTGCCGCCACATACGCTGTCACGGGCGGGCATCGAGTCCGTCCGAGACCTCCCGCGGCCCAATGACTGGGTTGAGCTCGGCTTGGCGGTCCAGCGTGGAGAGCTCGCGACCTTCGAGCTCGTCGATCCAGCCATCGCGCGCTCGTGCGCCAACGCCCGGCCGATCGACGATCGGCTCCGACGCGCCATCGAAACGCTGGACGCGAACCTCGACGACAACCTACCCATCGAAGCGATCGCCTCCCAGGTCGGGCTGTCGCCGTCGCGGCTGATGGGTCTGGCGCGCGAACAGATGGGAACCTCACTCCGTTCGTTTCGGCGCTGGCTGCGGACCTTCTCGGTGGCGCGCGACTACGCGGCGGGAGCCTCCCTCACGACGGCCGCGATCGACGCCGGGTTCTCGTCCTCGGCGCACTTGTCGGCGGCGGCGCGCGAGCACTTTGGCATTCGCCCGTCGCAGATCCTAACTCCTGGCGCCCGAGCGTCGATCATCGCTTGCTAGAGGTGGCGGGGCGGGCGCGAGCGCCCGCCCCGGTCGCAGAGCGACTGCGGCCCTCTCACGTAGGATCAGGAGCGGGAGGTTTCGGCGAGGCGCTTCAGTGTCAGCAGCTGCTTGCGCATCATGACCACATCACCCCAGGGCAGCAGCGCCCGCAGGAACGCGCCGTAGAGGGTGTGCGGGTAGCGGGCCAGGAGCTTCACCACCAGCCGACAGGCGTGGTCGGCGACTGGGGCGACGACGTAAGAACCCGCGACCTGGCCGAACGCTCGCACGGCCGCCTGCTTGCGAATTACTACGGTCATCTGCCGATCGGGCTCGAAGTCGACCAGGGCGAAGATGGACATCACCGTCTGGCCGCGATCCAGGTGCTCCAGGCCGGGCGTTAGCGTGCGCGGGCTGGGGCGACCGCCGTTGTCGATCCAGTCGTAGCTATACGGTGCGGCCCGCAGCTGGCAGAGCCATCGAAACACGACAGGCGCGGGCGCGTTGATGTCCACACAGCGGAACAGCGCGTGGTCGGCGTCGGGCAGGAACGCGTCGCAGGGGTAGGTGGCCACGCGCTCGGCCTCCGTCGAGCCCCACCAGTGCGCGACCGACCTCCGCTTCGTCACATGCGAGGTCTAGCACTCTCTGGCGAGCATCATCGACCCCAGCCCGACGATCGCCGTGGATTCGTGGGCCAGGTCCGGGGCGCACCGACATGACATCTTCGTCGCGGTCGCGTCGGGTTCGTGGGTGATGAGCCCCGAACCCTCGGGTGGTTCCGCGATTGCAAAGTCGAGGCGCATGGTCAACTCACGGTATTACGGCCTCGGTGGCAGCGTCCGTTCGGTCCTGTTCGCTTGTTTGGTTGGGGGCGCCGGTATGGGCTGCGATCCGACCACAACTGCGCATTCGGCGGGAGGCACCGGCGGCGGTAACAATGCCGCGACCGGGGGCACAGGGACCGGCGGCGCGGGCACGGGGACCGGCGGCGCGGGCACGGGGACCGGCGGCGGCAATACCACAGTGACCGGCGGAACGAGCGTAGGGACCGGCGGAACGAGCGTAGGGACCGGCGGCGGGGGTGGCGTTGGCGGCGGCGCCGCGAACACCGGTGGCGCCGGTGCGACCTACGTTCCCGCTGTCCGTGCTTGCGGCACAGGCGACCTTCGCGAGACGTTTGCACTCCGGGTGGAGCCGCCGGCAGGCATGGTGGCGCTGGGGGTGGCCTCGTTTGCTTCCCTCACCAAGGAGATCAACGGCACGGTCAGCGCGGTGACGCGCGTGCAGGAATTCTGCTCCTCCTGCCCCGGCGCAACCACGCCGGCCGTGCGGATCGAGGTGACCGAGAGCGGGAAGCGGTGGGGGGTGATCGTCACCGCGGCCAGCGCCCTCGACGACTTCGAGGCGGCCGCGAACGCCCTGGCCAATTCGCAGGTGAAGCTGATGATCCGCTTGCGTCGCGCGTTCCAGATCATGCCGTCCTGGGCGTTCACGCTGCGCACGCCGAACGGCGATCTGCTGATGGCGGTCGAGGCTGGTCCCTTCGTGCGGACGCTGGACGATGCGGATCTGGCGCCGCTGACCGTCGCCAACGGCGCGGACGTTTGTTACGAGGCGACCTGCGGATCCGTGCTGTGGATCTACTCACAGCTACAGTTCGCCTTCACCGGCGGTCCCAGCGCGATCGCAGGCCTGGGCGCCAGCTCCGAGCTGACGTTCGCCCAGCGGCGGTACACAGCTCGAAACGTGGCCGGCGGGTACTTCGACCCGAACGCGATTCACAACTGCTCGGACATCGAGGGGACGCCGAGGTGGGCAATCTGGAGCCGTGCCGCGGGACTCTCATGGGCGCGCTGACGGGAGCCGAGCGGCGAGTGCACGTACGGTCGCTTCGCACTCGAAAGGATCACGTACAACGTTGGCTCCCACTGACCCCCACGGCTCGTTCGGGCTCGTGACCGTCGCTGGAACGCCCGCGTACCCGTGACGGGAAAGCCCGCCTGACGCGTTCCGCTGTAGACCGA
>JBEQUD010000302.1:0-3646 GCA_040349235.1 Acidobacteriota bacterium | reverse complement strand
CCTCCGGCGCAAGCGCTTTGCCCGGACAGAGCCGCGCCAGCGCCTCGTAGAGCGCGCCTTCGTGCTCCGTGCGCGGCGCCGCGCCCCCCACGTCTCGCTCGACGGCGCCCGTCAGCGGGATGGCGCGCAGGCAGACGACATCGATCTTGCCGGACGTCAACCGTGGCAGCTCCGCCACGATCTCGATGTGCGCCGGCACCATATAGCGCGGCAGGCGTCCGGCCAGCGCGTCGAGGAGTGTCCCCGTCGAGACGGCCTCGCGCGGTCGGCCCGCCGCGAAGCAGACGACCTGCTCGACGCCCGCGATATCGCGCACGACGGTGGCGGCCGCGGCCACGCCGGGTTGCGCCGCCAGTGCGCTGGTGATCTCGTCGAGCTCGATGCGGAAGCCGCGGACTTTGACCTGGCTGTCGGTGCGGCCCAGCCACTGCACCGCCCCCTCCGGCGTCACGCGCGCGAGGTCGCCCGTCCGGTACATGCGCGCGTCCGCCGCGCCGGTGGCGACCGGATTCGGGACGAACCGCTCGGCGGTCAGATCCGGACGGCCCAGATACCCGATAGCGACGCCAGGCCCGAAGACGCACAGTTCGCCGGCGGTGCCCTCTGTGACCGGGTGGCCATCCGCGCCGACGATCAGGATGCCGACGTTTGGCAACGGTCCCCCGATCGTCACCGTCTCGCCGGGCCGGAGCTCGGCGAGGGTCGCGGAGACCGTCGTCTCCGTCGGGCCGTAGGTGTTGAAGACCCGACGCCCGGGCCGCGCGAGACGGTCGGCAAGCGTGTCGGGACACGCTTCGCCACCGAGGTTGACCACGCGCAGGTCCGCGAGCGGCGCCTCGATGAGCCCCATCAAGGTCGGCACCGTGTGCAGGACGGTGATGCGCTCGCGGACGAGTGCCGCCGCAATCGCGTCCGGATCGACCGCGACATCCGCGGGGGCAATCCAGATGGTCGCGCCGACGAGATAGGACAGCCAGATCTCCTCGAACGACATGTCGAAGGCCGTCGAGAACCCCTGATAGACACGATCGTCGGCACGCACCTCGATGCGGTCGTTCTCGCTGCGGAGAAAGTGGCAAATGTTCTGCTGGCTGACGACGACGCCCTTGGGCTGTCCGGTCGATCCGGACGTGAAGATGACGTACGCCGGGTCGGTCGGCTGCGCGCGCGTGGGTGGCGAGAAAACCACGTCCGCATCGAGGAGATCCTCGAACGCCCACACGGGGACGGGCAAGCCAGAGAGCCGCGGCACCCACTCGCGGGCGGTGACGAGCGCCGTCGCGGACGCGAGGGCGAGGCACATCTTCATGCGCTCGAGCGGCACCTCGGCGTCGAACGGCAACCACGCCGCCCCGCTCGCGGCAATGCCGGCCTGCGCCACCACGACGTCGGCCCCGCGCGGCAGAAACAGCCCCAGCACGTGCCCGGGCCGCGCGCCACGGTGCCCGAGGGCACGGGCGACCGTGTCGGCCAGTTGGCCGAGCGCCCCGTAGGTGATCGTGCGTGCCCCCCACACAAGCGCGGGATGTGTCGCGCGCTTGGCTGAGGTCGCCGCAAGAATGTCCGCCAGCGTCTCGTCTCGTACGAAGTCTGGCCGATCGGGCCCGCGCAACACCGAATCGCGCAGGCTCGCTGGACACCCTGTTTCGATCTCGTGAATCATGGGGTGCCGTGATTATAGGCCTCGCTAGCACGCTCGCGACCGACGACTCAGCCGCGATCGACCTGTGGCTGCTGGATCCCGCCGCGCTGGCGAGCTCTGCTGTGCACAATGTCGCGTGCGCGCTTCTTTCCGCGGCCGAGCTCGAGCGTTTCGCGCGTTTCCAGCATGTTGAGTCCGGGCGGCACTTTCTCGGCGGCCGCCTGTTGGCGCGCACCGTGCTCGGTGCGCGCCTCGGCGTGGCGCCTCGCGATATCGCGTTTGCGCTCGGCCCTCACGGCAAGCCGGCACTCGCGCTCGAGACGCGCCCGCGCCTCCACTTCAACCTCTCCCACACGCGCGGCTTGGTTGCCTTGGCGATAACGACGGCAGGCGAGGTCGGCCTCGACGTCGAGGACTGCCGCGCGCGACGACTCGATATCGCCGATCGCTTCTTCGCGCCTCCGGAGATCGCGGCGCTCCGCGCCACGCCAGAGGGCGAGCAGGCGGCCGCGTTCCATGCCCTGTGGACGCTGAAGGAATCGTTCGTCAAGGCCCGCGGCACGGGCCTCTCGCTCGCTCTCGACACATTTGCGGTCGGGCTCCACCCGCCCCGCCTGCTGCCATTCGGCGTTGCCGCTACAGAGGCCGACCAGTGGCACTTCACGTGCCTGTCGCCAACCTCGTCCCACCGGGCCGCCATCTGTGTCCACGCGTCTCCGGCGCGTCCGCTACCCATCGTCTCGCGCTGGTTCGCTCTGCCCGGCCAGAACTGACGTCCTCTTTCAAGACACCTCGGGGTTGCCGATTCAAATCCCGTGGGTCCATGGTGAGTATCTGGCGCCGGGCCCGGCTCCAGACGAAGTTGACCTTTGTCACGATGGCGACGTGCATCAGCGGACTGCTGCTCGCGGGCGCCGGCATCGTGGGCTATGAGCTCGTCAGTGCCAAGCAGGGGCTGGTGAATCAGCTCGGCAGCGTCGCGGACCTCATCGGCGTCAGCAGCACGGCGGCCGTGCAGTTCCGTGACACCGTGAGCGGGCAGGAGGCACTGCGCGCCTTTCGCAGCGACCCGCGCGTGCACGCCGCGCGCATCGACCTGCTGGACGGAACCCCCTTCGCCGAATACACGGCGCGCGCCAGCCGTATCCCGCTGCACCTTCCCCAGACAGGGGTCGTCAACGTCGGCGACACCGTGATCGTGAGCCGGATCATCGAGTTCGACGGGCGCCCCCTCGGTTCCATCCGCGTGCAGGGCAGCCTCGATCTCGCGTACGCGCAGGTGCGGCGCTATGTGTTCATCATCGTCGGCGTGCTGGCGGTGTCGTGCCTCCTCGCGTACGTGCTGTCGTCGGCACTCCAGGGCGTCATCTCCGGTCCGATCCTCAGACTCGCAGCGGTCGCCCAGGGCGTATCGACGAGCCGCAACTACTCGACGCGCGCGGAGGTCGAGGGCGACGACGAACTGGGGCAGCTCGTCGCGCAGTTCAACGACATGCTCGCGCAGATCGAGCGCCGCGACAACGCACTCGGCCAGGCCCAGGGGCAGCTCGAGGCCCGTGTCGCCGAACGCACGCGTACCCTCGAGCTCGAGATCGTCGAACGGCGGCGGACCGAGAACGAGCTCATCCTGGCGAAGGCGGCCGCCGAAGAGGCCAGCGTGGCCAAGAGCGCGTTCCTGGCCAACATGAGCCACGAACTGCGCACGCCGCTCAACGCGATTCTCGGCTACAGCGAGATGCTGAAGGAAGAGGCGGACGAGCACGACGCCGGCACGTGGGCCAACGACCTGACGAAGATCATCAACGCCGGGCGTCACCTGCTGGCGCTCATCACCGACGTCCTGGACCTCTCGAAGATCGAAGCGGGCAAGATGGAACTGCACATCGAGGAGTTCGATGTCGCGGAGCTCGTACGGAGCGTGGCCGGCACGAGCCAGACCCTGGCGGATGCGCGCGGCAACCGTCTCTCGGTCGCCGGCCTCGAGCGCCTCGCCACCATCCATTC
>JBEQUD010000274.1:0-5261 GCA_040349235.1 Acidobacteriota bacterium | reverse complement strand
GGACGCTGTAGTCCAGGCGGCCCCACGCCTGCCATGCGGAGTCTTCCGCGAGCCACCGCGCCATGCCGCGCAGCGAGCCGGGCACGCCGCCGCGGAGTAGGTTCGACACCGCGTTGTTCTCGAAGTGACGCTCGGGCAGCTCGGTGAGCACACCGAAGGCCGCCGCGGCGCGCAGCAGGCGATAGAGCGCGTCGGGATGGACTGCCGCCTCGGCGGCGAGCGAGGCGACGTCCCTCGGACCGGCGGACAGGCGATCGGGAATCCCCAGTTCGGCGACGAGCCCCAGCGCTTTACTCACCCACTTGCCGGTGGCCATCTGCATGAGGAGTTGTTCGGGCGGCAGGGCGCCCGTGGGTGTCGTCATCGTGGAATCCTCCTTGGGGGCGTTCGAGGATGTGCAGTGTAACGCACACCCCACGGGCCGGCCGCGCGATGGTTTCTGACTAAAAATTCAGAAACTCTTCAGATGCGGTTTTCTGGAAGGTGCGCTACATTATCCGTGTTCGACGGTTCCGTCTCAGTGTCTGTGGCGGGAGGAGAGCTTATGAAACGTACGATATTAGGGTTGCTCGCAGCCGCGGCACTTATCAGCACGGCACAGATCAGCACGGTGCCGGCCTCCGCGCACCATTCCTTTGCGGCAACGTACCTGGAAGACAAGACGCAGACGATCGAGGGCGAGCTGGTCCAGTTCCTGTTCCGTAACCCGCATTCCTTCGTTCACGTCGAAGCACCCGACGAAAAGGGTGTGATGCAGCGCTGGGCGGTCGAGTGGGGCGCCGGCCTGCAGCTCAATCGCCAGGGCGTGACCCGCGAGACGCTGCACCCTGGGGATCATGTGATCATTACCGGGAACCCGGGGCGCAACCCCGAGGATCACCGCCTCCGTATGCGCACCATTTCCCGGCCGAAAGACGGCTGGAAGTGGGGCGGCTCCTTCGACTAATAACGTTCGACGAGCGACATCGTCCTTATGCCGGTGCGGAGGCCTGAGCTTCCGCACCGCGCTTGCTGAGACCGCTGTCCCGCGGCGCGCTACTCCGGCGCTTTTGTTTCGACCACCACGCGGAAATCCACCCCCTCCCATCTCCCGGCTTCCGGCCAATAGAACGTAAATACAACCACCGTCCCTGGAAGCAAGGTTTCCGTGGGGAGGTCGGTGACGTATTCGTCCAGCCCGGTGTCCCTGGCCTCGGTCTCGCGCGTGTCGGCCCAGTCGTCGGTACTCCAGCGCACCACCGCAGGCACGAGCGTCTCGATGCGCAATACCCGGCCAAAAAGCATCGTCTCCAACTTGTGGTTGAACCGCCAGCATGCGTGCGCGGGCCGCGTGCGGGTGGCGACATAGCGCTGCCAGGTCTGCGGCGGCAAGTCGAAGATCCGGCCATCGCGGAGCGAGCGGCGCAGCTTCAGGTATTCCGCGTGCGCCCAGACGAGCGGCATCGCGGAGCCCGAGGGGCGGCCGGCGAACAGTTCGCGCTCGGGCACGTCCGCGTCGTCCCAGATCTGTTCGGGCAGCAGGCCGCCGTCGCTCGCGCAGGCTTCCATCGTCGCGAGCAGCCGCGCCGCTTCGTGGGGACGTCCGGCGGCGAGCTCGTAGTGCGCCCGTTCGCCGGTCAGCAGCGGCCACGGGCGGCCAATGCCCTCGCCGTCGAACGCCGAGCCGTCTTCGTGCTCCCCGTAGCCGTCGCCGTTGTAGCGGCGCCACACAGGGCCGGCGGCGGACTCGAACTTGAGGAAGTGATCGATGACGCGCACCGTGTTCAGGATGCGCGGATCGTCGGGCGCGCGCAGTCCGAATCGCACGAGCGCGAGGGCGTCCGGGCTGACGATCTGCGTGGCGGGTGCGTGGCTCTGCAGCCACGGCCGGTTCTTGATCGGCACGAAGCCCTCCGCGGGTGACGCGGCGTCGGCCGTCTCGGGCGGTGCGATACGGACGTAGTAGCCATCCACGCCTGCGTCGCGCGCCAGCCCGGTGCCGCGGACGTAGACCCACCGATCGATGGTCTCGTTCCAGGCGTCCGCCGTTTCGCGCAGGTACGGCGCAATGGCCGGTTCGGCTCCGTGCTCGGCGAGCCCGGCGGCGACGAGCAGGGCGGCAATTTGTACGGCGACGGTGAACGGTGAAAGACCGGCGTTCTCTTCCCACCGGTCCTGCTCGGTCACCGGCCCGTTGCGGACGATGAAACGGACGGCCCGTCTCACCATGGGCCAGACCGCGCACACGCCGGCCGCATCGAGGTGGCCTTCGCGGTGCAGGAGATCGACCAACAGAACCGGGAAGGCGGTTTCGTCCAGCTGGATGCCATGCCAGTACGGCTCGCCGTCCACCCACATGTTCTGGGACCACGAGCCATCGGCTTCCTGCGTGGCGCGCAGGTAGTCGAGGATGCGTCGCGCACTGTCGGCCGCGCCGACGGCCAGGAGCCCCCCGGCCGCCTCGACCAGGTCGCGCGGCCAGACCAGGTGGTACCCGCCCAGATCCTCGTCCCCCTTCTCGGCGCCCCATGGGATCGAGAGGCTGGCGATGAGCGCGCCCGGGATGTGTTTCTCCTCGTGGCACCGGATGACCGCGGCGCTCGTCCGCGCAAAACGTCCGTCGTCGAACCCCACGCCGTCGATGCTGCGCAGCTGGTCCTGCCATGCGGTCCAGGCGGACACGTAGCTCGCGCGCGCCGCCGCGAACCCGTCGAGGAGGCTCGCATGGGCACGGTGGCCGGCTTCCATCGGCGAACTGCCGAACGCCAGCGCGACGAGGAACGCGCCACGGCCCTCGGTGAGGTCCACGGCTCCGGTCAAGGCGACGTTGCCGTTCTCCGCGCGCAGGTACCGGGTGCGGAGCGTCTTGTTTGCGGCAAGTTCCTGCCAGCCGTCGGATACGCCCACGAAGCCCGCGGAGCCCGCCGTCCAGGCCGGCGTGCACGCGACGGCGAGTGCGGTCCCGTGGCGCTCCGCAAACAGCATGGGGACGCCTTTGTGGTCGCCGACCCAGGCGGTGTTGCCCCACCCGCGATTGGCGAGATGCGGCGCCAGGAGCACGAACACCTGATAGTCGGCGAGCGTGCCGGAGAGCGGCGTGAACTGGACCTGCTGGAGGATGGTTTCGCGCCGCGGATCCGAGAGGATATCCTTCTCGATGCGGTAGCGCCCGCCGCGGTGGGTGTTCACCAGATGGTACGCGGGCACGCCGGGGGCCACCCACGCCGACGTGCTGGCCGTGTCGCGCTTCTCCTCGGACACGAACTCCCGGCCGTCCGTGATGATCAGTCCGAGGTCCCTGATGCAGGCGCGGTCGAGGCGCGGGTAGTAGACCTCGTTGGTGATGCCGTGGCTCAGCGTGAACCACACGCGGCTGTTGAACTGGAGGGCGGTCCCGACGCCGGTCTTCGCGCTCGAGGTCCAGCGCGGCGGGATGCCCGGCCATCCCGGCGCGAAGGGAAGGGGCGGCTCGCTCATCACGGGACGGCCGATAGCGTGTTCTCGGCCTCGCGCTTGACCATGCTGATGGCGCCGCCTTCCCCGAACTGGTTCTTCGAGGTATCGACGTCATCGAGGAAGTAGCTGAAGGTCCACTCCTTGGCGACGACCTTGTCCGTGTACTCACGCAGGTGAATGAAGTAGGCGAGATAGCTCACTGTCTGGGGGAGCGCCGCCGGCAGCCGCCTGAGCGTGCCGCCAATCATGCGGCACAGGAACGCGAAGCGGGAGGGACGCGCGACATACCACCGCAGGATGAGCAGCGTCTGCAGCAGCATGAACGGGCGGAAGCGTCCGAGCGGCTTCTGGCGCCACGGTCCCGCGGCGGCCGTCCCCCATTGCTCGACGTTCGAGAGCCACCGGTCGCCGATGGCCTCGAGGGTGTAGAGCCGCGTGAAGAGCTCGCGGTAGCCGTTGACGAGGTCCGCATAGCTCATGCACGTGGGCTCGATGTTCGTGAACGAGAGCGTGTTGTTCCCCTGGGCCGGCGAGCGGAGGCGCCCCGCCTTCTCGAGCCGCTCGTAGAGCGGCGTCCGCGGGATGGCCTGGAGCAAGCCGAGCATGACGATGGGGATACCGGCCTCCTGGAGGAACGCGAACTGGTCCTCGAAGATGCCCGCGTCGTCGCTGTCGAACCCGATAATCATTCCGGCGACCGTGACCATGCCGTAGCTCTGGATGGTCTTGACCGTCGTCACGAGATCCGTCGCCACGTTCTGCATCTTCAGCGTCTCGCGGAGGCCGGCCTTCCGCGGCGTCTCGATGCCCAGGAACATCTCCGTGATGTTGGCATGGCGACAGAGCTCGAGCAGCTCCGGATCGCGCACGGCGTCCACCGACATCTCGGCGTACAGGCTGACCGGCACGGCGCGCGCGCGATTCCAGTCGCCGACCGCCTTGAGCATCTGACGGCAATACGCCCGATCGCCCACGAGGTTGTCATCGGCGAGCGTGATGAAATCCACGCCCTGGCTGGCCCATCGCTCGAGCTCGAGGATGACGGCCTCGACGGGCTTGCTGCGGACCTTGCGGCCGTAGGTGACGATGATGTCGCAGAACTCGCACTTGAACGGGCAGCCGCGCGTCGTCTGGACACATCCCAGGCGGTAGCGCTCGACTTTCAGCAGCTCGATGCGCGGCGGCGGGCTGTCGCGCATGTCGATCTTGTCGTGCTGCACGTAGTGATCGACGTGGGCGCCTCTCTGCCACTCGCCGAGGAACTGCTTCCAGGTGTACTCGCCTTCGCCCTCGAAGAGCACGTCGCAGTGCGGCCGGCACCGCTCGGGCAGGACGTTGCAGATGGGGCCGCCCATGCACACCAGCTTGCCGCGGCGCCGGAAGGCGTCGGCGATCTCGAAGAGGCGCGCCTCCTGGATGGCCATGGCCGACAGCGCCACGATGTCGCAGGCGGCATCGAAGTCGATGGCCTCGACGTTCTCATCGACGAGCTCGACGTCGAACGCCGGCGGCGTCAGGGCGGCGAGAATGCCCAGGCCGAGCGGCGGCATGATGGCCGTGAAGCCTCCGATGCGCTGGATGAAGCCGAAGCTCCAGAACGACGGAGGAAATTTCGGATAGACGAACAGCACCTTCGGGCGCGGCGGGGCGGTCGGGCTGTTCAAGACGTCATCATCCGACGCTCATCGTACTCGGTTTGGTGTATCGCGCGGCGGATTTGGCCGCCGCGCCGGGCGGCCGTTATTGGGTGCCGCCGCTCGTCGTCGCCGGTGCACCGCTCTGTCCCTGACTCTGCGGCTGACCGGTGCCCGAACTGCTGGCCGGGC
>JBEQUD010000270.1:0-7463 GCA_040349235.1 Acidobacteriota bacterium | reverse complement strand
CGTCCGCGAAGCTCGAGTTCTTCAAGTACGTGCACGAGCACGAGCGGCGTCTGGCGGCCAACGTGGTCGGCATCGAGTCGGCCGACCATCCGACGGACGGAGAAATCGTCGCCCGGGCGAGAGACTACTTCAAGACCAGCGATCGCATGGGCTAGAAGGGCTACGCCCGCGGCGCGCCCCTGGCCGGCTTCCGCGCCGGCTCGCGCTCGCGGCGGGCGAACACCTTGTTGCCGCGGATCATCGTCGTCTTCAACGCAGCGATGATGTCGTCGGCCATCGCATCAGGCACTTCGATGAGCGAGAAGCGGTCGGCGATTTCGATCGCGCCAAGCGACGCGGACGTGATGCCCGCCTCGCCAGTGATGGCGCCCACGAGATCCCCGGGCCGGATGCCCGCCTGGCGCCCTGCCCCGATGAACAAGCGCACGATCGGTCCGTCCGAACTGCGCAGCCGGGTGCCGGGGCCCGGACGTCCGCGCGCGGTCTTGTCCCCCTTGTCCCACGCGGGCTTGTCGCGCCCGGGCCGTGCCTCGAAGCCGGCGGGCCGCGGCTCGGACGAGCTCACGATGGGAATCTCGTGATCGTCGCCGGCGCCGGCCGCCGCCGTGTGGACCATCTTTACCGCCGCCGCCGCGACGTCCACGATATTGAACTCCTGCGTCAGTGACTCCACGACGACGCGGACGTGCTCGTAGTCGCCAGCCAAGAGCTGTTCCCGCAGGGAGGCCCGCGTCAGATCGAGCTGACGGGCTCGAAGGTCAGCCACCGTGGGAACAGTGGCGACCTCGATCTTGGTCCGCGTGAAGTTCTCGATCGCGCGCAAGAGCCGGTGCTCGCGCGGTTCGGCAAACGTGATGGCCGTGCCGGCGCGGCCGGCGCGGCCGGTCCGGCCGATGCGGTGCAGGTACACCTCGGGGGAGGCGGGCACGTCGTAGTTGACGACATGCGACAGGTGCTCGATGTCGAGGCCCCGGGCCGCCACGTCCGTGGCCACGAGCAAGTCCGCCTTCTGCGCGCGGAAGCGCGTCATGACCGCGTCGCGCTGACGCTGCATCATGCCGCCGTGCAGGCCCTCGGCCCGCTGGCCATGGGCGTTGAGCGTCTCGACCAGCGACTCGACCTCGATCCGCGTGCGGCAGAACACGAGCGTCGCCACGGGGTCTTCCATGTCGAGGACGCGGCCGAGCGTGGCCGACTTGTGCGCGCGGCCGACGACATAGGCCACCTGGCGCACGCGCGGCATCTTGCCGGCCGCCGTTTTCTCCCGCGCGATCGTGACGCGCGCGGGATTCTTCAAGTGCCGCTCGGCGATGGCCAGGATGCGCGCGGGCATGGTCGCGGAGAACAGCGCCGTCTGCCGTGTGGCCGGCGTGGTCTTCATGATCGCGTCGAGGTCGTCGGCAAAGCCCATGTCGAGCATCTCGTCCGCCTCGTCGAGGACGAGCACGCGCAGGCTGTCGAGTTTGAGCGACCCGCGGCGGATGTGATCCAGGGCGCGGCCCGGCGTCGCGACGACGACCTGCGCCCCCCGTTCGAGCGAACGGGTCTGCTGATACATCGGCGCGCCGCCGTACAGCGGGAGAACCGTGAGCCCCGTCCCCTTGGCGTACTTGTGGACGGCCTCGGAGACCTGCATGGCCAGTTCGCGCGTGGGTACGAGGACCAGGCCGCTGGTCTGACGTCGGTTCCCGTCACCCTCGGCAATCCGCTGGATCATGGGCAGCGCGAAGGCGGCCGTCTTGCCGGTGCCCGTCCCCGCCTGGCCGAGAAGATCGCGTTGCCCGAGCAGCAGCGGAATCGCCTCGCGCTGCACGGGCGTCGGCTCCTCGTAGCCGAGGGCGGCCACCGCCTCCGCGAGATCCTTCGACAAGCCGAGGCTTCCAAACCCACGAGACGGCGCGGTAGCGGTCATCGCGCGCGTCTCACGTCATCGATGTCTATCGTCATGTGTTCTCATTGTCCTCCAAGACGCGTGAAATCGCCGACGCCGACGCCTGTGCGGCACACCACACGTGGGTCGATCGTCGATGGAGCGCGCGAGTCTCGGGTGGATCGCGGGGTTGCGCCGAACGGACCCGGCGTCAGACAGGCGTCAGGCGACGGCTGGGTCGAACAGGGCGAGCAAGCGGCGATAGTGGCCCGTGACGTCGGCGAACAGGCGCGAGAGCTGCGCCGCCTCGTACGGTGTGCCGCCCGGGTGACGGTCGGGATGGTAGCGGCGTGCCAGCGTCCGGAAGGCGCTCCGCAGTTCGCGCACGGTGAAATCCTGCGCGAGCCCGGCACCCAACCTGTTCAGCGTCGCCAGCGCGTCCTGCTGCCGTCCGGTCAGGACGCGACGCGAGCGGGGGCGGTCGGACACAGGCTGCGGACGAGGCGTGGCGATGGGCGGTCGGGCCAGCCGCGTCGGACCGCGTCCGCTCCAGCCGTATGCGGCTGCCCCGAAGTGGCGCTGTGTCTCCGAAAAGAGAAAGGGACTGGGTGGTGCGGGTGGATAGCGCGGCTCGGCGCGTACGGCGGCCGGTGCCGGGGATGCCACCGCGCGCAGTTCTTGCTCGAGGATGTCGGCAAAGCCCGCCCCGTACTGCATGCGTCCGGGCAATCGGCAACCGCGCGCCGCGCATGAATCGGCGCGGCGCCCGGCCGGCCGTGCCGATGCGTGCAGTCGCACGCACGCGACCGAGCGACGGTCGCTTTGACGGCCCGATCCGGAGAACGGTACAGTGAACGCGTGGAGCCGACCCCAGACCTCGAACGTGACGAGCCCGACACCCTCGCGGAACCCGCCTCCCAGAGCGAGCTCGAACGCGAAGTCGCGCGCCGCCGCACGTTCGCCATCATCTCCCATCCCGATGCCGGCAAGACGACGCTGACGGAGAAGCTGCTCCTCTATGCAGGGGCCATCGAGCTCGCGGGCGCGGTGCGCGGCCGCAAGGACCGCCGGCATGCCACCTCGGACTGGATGGCGCTCGAACAGGAGCGAGGCATCTCCATCACGTCCGCGGCGCTCGAATTCGAAATCCTCGGCCGGCGGATGGCGCTGCTCGACACCCCCGGCCACCGCGATTTCAGCGAGGACACCTATCGCGCGCTCATCGCGGCCGACAGCGTCGTGATGGTGATTGATGCGGCCAACGGCGTCGAGGACCAGACACGAAAGCTGTTCGAGGTGTCGCGGCGACACCGGCTGCCCATCCTCACCTTCATCAACAAGTTCGATCGACCCTCGCGCGATCCGATGGAACTGCTCGACGACCTCGAGCGCACGCTCGGTATCGCGGCCGCACCGGTCAATTGGCCGGTCGGCAGCGGGGATCGGTTTCGCGGCGTCTACGACATCCGCGGGCAAGAGCTGCTCCTCTACGAGCGCGAAGCGCAGGGGCAGTACCGCGCGCCCGTGGACATGTCCGCGCTGGACGACCCGGCCGCGCAGGCGCTCATCGGCCCGGAGGCGTACGCGCAGTTCATCGAGTCGCTCGATGTCGTCCGTACCGCCGGCACGACGTTCGACGAGGCGGAATACCGCGCCGGCCGGCAGACGCCGGTCTTTTTCGGCAGCGCGCTGACGAACTTCGGCCTCGAGCCGTTCCTGCGGGCGCTCGTGGAGCTCGCGCCCCCGCCGCAACCGCGGCCGAGCGATTCGGGTGTCGTCAACCCCACGGACGACCGCTTCACCGGCTTCGTCTTCAAGATTCAAGCGAACATGGACCCGCGCCACCGCGACCGCGTGGCCTTCGTCCGCGTCTGTTCGGGACGCTTCACCAAGGACATGACGCTGGTCAACAGCCGCCTCAGCCGCCCGCTGCGGGCCTCGCGCGCGTATCGCTTCTTCGGCCGCGACCGCGAAACCATCAACGTGGGCTACCCCGGGGACATCCTGGGCCTCGTCAACCCGGGCCAGTTCGCCATCGGCGACACGCTCCACACCGGGGCGCCGCTCCGGTTCCTCGATCTGCCCCGGTTCCCCGCCGAGCATTTCGCGCGCGTGCGGCTCCAGGACGCCCGCTACAAGCAATTCGACGAAGGGCTACGGCAGCTCGAAGAAGAAGGGCTGATGCAGGTGTTCTACGTCACATCCGGCCGGCGCGAGCCGATCGTCGGCGTCGTCGGCGCGCTGCAGCTGGACGTCATCGCGAGCCGGCTCCGGACGGAATACGGCGTCGGCGTCGATATCGAGCCGGCGACGTACGCGGCCGCCAGGTGGCTGGCCGACAGCGCCCGCGCGCGTCCCTCGTTCGAGGGCAAGGTCGCGGTGGCGGTCGATCGCCAGGAGCGGCCGGTGCTGCTCTTCGGCTCGCAGTGGGAACTGCAGTATTTCGAGCGGCAGCACCCCGACGTCGCGCTCCTCGCCGAGTCGCCCGTCGCCTCGCTGGCGACCGGCAAGCACTGACGCGTGGGCGAGCCGCTGCTCGAGCTCGACTCGGCCACCGTCGTGCTGGGCAGCACGCGCGCGCTCGACCGTCTCAGCCTGACCATCGACGTCGGCGAGCACACGGCCATCCTCGGGCCCAACGGCGCCGGCAAGTCGTCGCTCATCAAGCTGCTCACCCTCCAGCAGTACCCGCTGGCCAGGCCGGACGGCGTCTCTCCGGTTCGCGTGTTCGGGCAGTCGCGCTGGGATGTGTTCGCGCTACGCGCACAGATGGGGATTGTGTCCGCCGACCTGCACGACCGCTTCGTGCAGGGGAATGCCGACGGCGCCGTCACGGCACGGGACGCCGTCGTCTCAGGATTCTTCGCCACGCACGGCGTGTTCGCGCATCACCAGATTACGGACGGGATGCGGCGAAGGGCGCTCGACGCGCTCGCGCGCGTGGACATCGCACACCTGGCGGCGACAACCCTCGACACCATGTCCACCGGGGAGGTGCGGCGCGTCCTCATCGCGCGGGCGCTCGTCCACGAGCCGCGGGCGCTCGTGCTCGATGAGCCGACGCGCGGCCTCGACCTGGTGGCGCGGTATCAGTTCATGGAGCGGGTGCGCGGCATCGCGCGCGAGGGCACGACCACCATCGTCGTCACCCATCACGTCGAAGAGGTGATCCCGGAGATCGGGCGCGTCATCCTGCTGGCGCGCGGGAGGGTCGCCTACGACGGTGCCAAAGCGGATGTGCTCCGGGAAGGCCCGCTCGGCGAGGTCTTCGGGGCGTCGCTTGTCGTGGACCACGCGGGCGGCTACTACCACGTGCGGGCGGTCGAGGTGCCGCGGCCGGCGCCGGACGACGCCGGCCGCTGACGAGCCCCGAAATGGCGCGCGCCCGGCACGCGCCCCACGATACGCGCGCGTGACTAGGCGCGGACGTACTTGTTGAACCAGTCGAGCGTGCGCTGCCACGACAGCTTCGCCGCCGCCTCGTCGTAGCGCGGTGTCGTGTCGTTGTGGAAGCCGTGGTTGGCCTTCGGGTAGATGTAGCCCTCGTGGGGCACCTTGGCGGCCGTCAGGCCGGCATCGTACTCGGGCCACGTGGCAGCCAGGCGCGTATCGAGCTCGCCGTGGTGCACCAGGACGGCCGCCTTGATCTTCGCCACATCCGCCGGCGCGGGAATGGCGCCGTAGTAGGGCGCCGCGGCAGCCAGATCGGGCACCCGATAGGCGAGCGTGTTCGCGACGCCGCCCCCGAAGCAGAAACCGACCGCGCCCAGCTTGCCCGTGGCGTCCGGCCTCCCTTTCAACCAGAGCGCCGCGGCCACGAAATCCTCGGTCATCTTCGCGCGGTCAACCTTGGGGAAGAGCTCCAGTCCCTTTTCGTCGTCGCCCGGGTAACCCCCGAGCGAGGTCAGGCCGTCGGGCGCGAACGCCAGGAAATTCGACGTGCCGAGCCGCCGGGCCACGTCTTCGACATACGGACTCAGCCCGCGGTTCTCGTGGATGACAATCACCGCGGGCAGCTTGCCGGCGGCGTTGGCGGGCTTGACGAAATAGCCGCGGATGGACCCGGTGCCCTGGGGCGACGGCACCGTCACGTATTCGGTGACAATTCGTTTGTCGTCCTTGGGGACCTGTTCGGCCCAGGCATAGTTGGGCTTGAGCATATCGAGGATGCCGGCCGCGGTCAGTCCGCCGACCGCATACTTGCCTGCCCGATCCAGGAACGTGCGACGGTTGATGTCCCCGTGCACGTAGAGGTGGAACTCGTCCAGGAGCTCCTGCGGAAAGTCGGAGGCTTTCTTGCGTTCCATGGCCATCACTCCTCAACGTCGTCAAGCCGCGGACCGGCCAAGAGAGGCGGCCCGCACGGCAAAAGGGAAGAACGGACAGCGAAGAATAGCATGACCCCACGCGGACTCTGATAGGCTCGCCTGGCGGCGATGGGGCCGCGCGCGGGAGAGAGCGACATGTCCGATCAAGCACCACGAAGCGCGTTCGAGATCGCGATGGAGCGCCTGCGCCAGAAGGACCGCGACGAGGGCGTCGAGCACCACCCCAGGACCGACGAACAGAAGGCCGCGATCGCCGAAATCCGCAGCGTCTATGACGCCAAGCTCGCGCAGATCGATGTCATGCACGCCTCGGCCATGGCGGGCGCCCTCGACCCTGGCGTGCGCGCGGATCTCGAGCAGGGCCACCAGCGCGAGCGCGAACGCCTCACCGGCGAACGCGAGCGCAAGATCGAGCGCGCCCGCCTCGGGGAGCTGTGAAATGCGCCCGCGCACATCCCGCGTTGCCGTCCCGACCGGGCGCGCCCTGCCTAGACGCACCCTGCTGAAACAGTCCCTCGCGCTGGCGGGCCTGGGCATCGTCGCGGCGCCCGCATGGATGCTGCCTGCCCTTGCGGCGGACGAGCAGATCGTGCCCTTCGCCGACATGCCCGAACACTTTCCGCTGACGACGGGCCCCGACCGCCGCCTGATCGACGTGCGCGCCATCGATGGGCCGTTTACCCCCGCCGGACAGTTCTTCACCATGCAGCACTACGGGCACCCGGAGGTCGATCCGGCGCGGTTCCGCCTGGCGGTGTCCGGCCTGGTCGAGCGCCCGCTCGCGCTGTCGCTCGACGACCTGCACCGCATGGGCGGCGCGGAGCTCGTCGCGGGGTTCGAGTGCTCGGGCAACCGGCCGCCGCTCGAGGGCCTGGTGGGCAACGGGCGCTGGACGGGTTTGCCGCTCGACGCCGTGCTGCACCGGGCGTCCGTGCGGCCGTCCGCGCAGACGTGCGTCTTCTTCGGCGCGGACCACGGCAGCGAGGACATCGAGTGGCGCACGCAGAAATTTACGGTCGATCAGCACTTCGGCCGGAGCCTCTCACGTCGGGACTTGCAGGGCGCGCGGCCGTTCCTCGCCTACGCCCTCAACGGCGAGCCCCTCACCCGCCACCAGGGCGCCCCGCTGCGGCTCGTCGTGCCGGGCTGGTACGGCGTGGCGAACGTCAAGTGGCTGTCACGCATCCATCTGCAGGAGGACGCGTACCTGGGAAAGTACCAGGCCCGCTGGTATCGCACCCTCGAGGGCCGGACGCTCGACGGCG
>JBEQUD010000260.1:0-5902 GCA_040349235.1 Acidobacteriota bacterium | reverse complement strand
CCTGGGCGAATCGGGTCGCGAAGCGCGTGTGGATCGGCAGCTTGGCTGCGGCCAGGCGCATCGCCGCGCGGGCGTCGGTCTCGACCACGCCTTCCATCTCGAACAGGATGCGGCCCGGCTTGATCACCGCCACCCATTCCTCCGGCGCACCCTTGCCCTTGCCCATGCGCGTTTCCTGGGGCTTCTTCGTGATCGGCTTGTCCGGGAACACGCGGATCCAGATCTTGCCGCCGCGCTTGATGAAGCGGGTCATGGCGATACGCGCCGCCTCGATCTGCCGCGACGTCAGCCAGCAGGGCTCGAGGGCCTTCAACCCGAACTCCCCAAACGACACGTCGGAACCGCGCCAGGCCTTCCCGGCCATGCGTCCGCGCTGTTGCTTGCGGTACTTGACTTTCTTCGGCATCAACATAGCGATGGTTCCTTACGCCCGGGCGCCCGCGGGCCGGCGCGGCGCGCGTTCCCTGTATTCTTCCTCGCGGCCGCGCTGGGGAACGAGACGCTCACCCTTGTACAGCCACACCTTGATACCGATCTGTCCGTAGGTGGTGCTCGCTTCGGCGAAGCCGTAGTCGATGTCCGCGCGCAGCGTCTGCAGCGGCAGCTGCCCGTGGAGGTACCACTCCGAGCGCGCGATCTCCGAACCATTCAACCGGCCGGAGACGCGCACCTTGATGCCACGCGCGCCGAACCGCAGCGCGGACTCGACGGCCTTGCGCATCGCCCGGCGGAACGCCACGCGCTTCTCGAGCTGCATGGCCACCGACTCGGAGATGAGCTGCGCGTCGAGCTCGGGCTTCTGGATCTCCTGGATGTTGATGAAGACCTCGCGGTTGGTCTTCTTCTGGATCTCCTGCTTCAGCTTATCGACCTCCGTCCCCTTGCGACCGATGATGATGCCGGGGCGAGAGGTGTAGATATCGATCTTCAGCTTGTTCGCCGCGCGCTCGGTGTCGATCTTCGAGACGCCGGCGTGCGCGAACCGCTTCTTCAGCGTGGACCGCAGTTCGAGATCCTCGTGCAGCAGCTTGGCGTAGTCGCGGTCGGAGTACCATCGCGACCGCCACGTCTTGTTGAACCCGAGGCGGAACCCGTACGGATGAACCTTCTGACCCACAGCTACTCCTTCGCTTTCTTGGCGGGCGTCCGCGTACCGGCCGGCTTCCTGGATGCGGCCACGCGCGCGCGCCGGGCGGGCGACGCGGCGCTTTCGCCCGCGACAGGAACCACCTTTTCGGTGCGCTCGGATACCCGAACCGTGAGGTGGGCGGTCCGCTTCAGGACGCGGAAGGCACGGCCCATCGGGGCGGGACGGACGCGCTTCTGCGAGGGCCCCTGGTTCGCGTAGCAGGCCGACACATACAGCCGATCCACATCACCGCTGAACCCTTCCTTCTGCTGCGCGTTGGCGATGGCCGAGCGCAACACCTTCAGGATGTCGTCGGCGATCGCCTTACGGGCGAAGGTGAGCGTGGTGACGGCGTGATTGACGTCCTTGCCGCGGATGAGCGCGAGCACGAGCCCGGCCTTCTGCGCGGACGTGCGGACGTAGCGTGCGGTCGCGTGTGCTTCGATCACGACGCACCTCCAGGGGCCGCCTTCGCGCCGCCGGCGGACGCGGTCTTCTCGGACACCTTGGTCGTGTGGCCCTTGAACACGCGCGTCGGAGCGAACTCGCCGAGCTTGTGCCCGACCATGTTCTCGGTAACGTAGACCGGGATGAACTTCTTCCCGTTGTGGACGGCCATCGTGTGCCCGACCATTTCGGGGATCACGGTCGAGCGCCGCGACCATGTCTTGATGACCTTCTTCTCGGCCCCGCGATTCATCACCTCGACCTTTTCGAGGAGATGCGTATCGACGAAGGGACCTTTCTTCAGTGAGCGGCCCATCTATTTCTGTCTCCGCTGAACGATGAACTTGTCCGTCGTCTTGCGATTGCGTGTCTTGTAACCCTTGGTCGGGAGGCCCCACGGCGACACCGGATGCCGTCCGCCGGACGTTTTGCCTTCGCCGCCGCCGAGGGGGTGATCGACCGGGTTCATCGCGACGCCGCGCACGTGCGGGCGCTGGCCCAGCCACCGG
The DNA here is from genome assembly GCA_040349235.1 of Acidobacteriota bacterium. Lineage (GTDB taxonomy): Bacteria > Acidobacteriota > Vicinamibacteria > Vicinamibacterales > CAVVIG01 > JBEQUD01. The sequence continues at coordinate 3,817 of JBEQUD010000260.1, read as the reverse complement.
CTGCGGCCTGCCTTGCCGATTGAGACGTTCTCGTGATCGACGTTGCCGACCTGGCCGATGGTCGCGTAGCACTCGGCGTTGATCTTGCGAATTTCACTCGACGGCATCTTGACCGACGCGTAGCCGCCATCCTTGGCCACCAGCTGGACGGACGAACCGGCGCTGCGCGCGATCTGGCCGCCTTTGCCGGGCCGGAGCTCCACGTTGTGGATGAGCGTCCCGAGGGGGATGTTCTTGAGGGGCAGCGAGTTGCCCGGCAGAATATCCACGCTCTCGCCGGAGACGACCGCGTCGCCCACCTTCAGGCCGTTCGGCTGCAGGATGTAGCGCTTCTCGCCGTCGGCGTATGTGAGCAGGGCAATCCGCGCGGAGCGATTCGGGTCGTACTCGACGGTTGCGACCTTGGCTGGGATGTTGTGCTTGTCCCGCTTGAAGTCGATGATGCGGTACATCCGCTTGTGGCCGCCGCCGCGCCACCACGACGTGAGCTGGCCGCGGTTGTTGCGGCCCCCCGTCGAATGGATCGGCTCCATGAGCGGCTTGTGCGGCTCGCTGGTCGTGATCTCGTCGAACGTCTGGACGGTCTGGAAGCGGCGACCGGGCGACGTGGGATTGAATGTTCGAATCGACATGATTACGCGCCTTCCAGGAATTCGGGCATCTTCGCGCCCTCGCGGAGCGTGACGTACGCCTTCTTCCAGTCGGACCGCCGCCCCGCGAACCGGCCCTGCCTCTTGACCTTGCCGTGCGAGATGGTCGTGCGGACGCTTGCGACCTTCGAGCCGAAGAGCTGCTCGATGGCGCGCTTGATCTCGGTCTTGTTCGCGCCTATCGCCACCTGGAACACGATCGTGCGGCCGTCTTCGCGCAGAATCGACGTCTTCTCGGTGATGAGCGGTCGGCGGATGACATCCGTCAGTTTCATGAGAGCACTTCCTGCAGCTTTTCGATGGCGCCCCGGGTCGCGACGACGCGCCCCGCGCCAATCACGTCGCGCGCGGTCAGGCGGCCGCTCGTGACGAGGTGCACGCCCGGGATATTGCGCACGGACCGCGACAGCTTCTCGTCCACCGCGACATCGACCAGCACGGCCTTCCCGCTGATGCCGAGCCGCTTCAGCAGCTCGACGGCGTTCTTCGTCTTCACCTCGGCGACCGTCAGTTCGTCCACGACCACCAGGTGCCCGCCCTGCAGCTTGGCCGCGAGCGCCGCACGCAGCGCCCCGCGCTCGGCCTTCTTCGGCATCGCGAAGTCATAGCTGCGCGGCTGCGGGCCGAACACCGTGCCACCGTGGCGCCACAGCGGATTCCGGATGTCGCCGACGCGGGCGCGGCCGGTGCCCTTCTGGCGCCAGGGCTTCTTGCCGCTGCCGCTGACGAGCGCGCGATTCTTGGTCGCGTGCGTGCCGCGGCGTTCGGCGGCGTTGGCGTGCACGACCGACTCCCACATCAGATCGGTGTTCACACGGCCGCCGAACACGTCGTCGCGGACGTCCAGCGCCCCGATCTTCTCGTTCTGGTGATTGACCACGTCAATGTGCATGACTACTTCTTGCCCTTCTTGGGCTTCTCGACCTGCGCGACCTTGACCTTCTTCAGCGTGACCGCCTTGCGGACGATGACGTAGCCGGTCGGCGCGCCGGGGATGCCGCCCTCGACGATGAGCAGGTTCTGGTCCGCATCGACGCGCAGGACCTTCAGGTTGTGAATGGTCACGCGGCCGCCGCCCATGCGGCCCGCGGCGCGCATGCCCTTGACGACGCGCGAGGGAAACGACGAGGCGCCGATGGAACCAGGCGCGCGGTGGAACATGGATCCGTGGGTTGCCGCGCCGCCAGCGAAGTGGTGCCGCCGGACGACGCCCTGGAAGCCCTTGCCGCGGCCGGTGCCGACGACATCGACACGTTCGCCGTCGGCGAAGATCGACACGAGCACCTGGTCGCCGGCCTTCGCGGGCTCGCCGCCGGGCACGAGCTTCACTTCCCGGCGCACGCGCGTCGCCGGGACGTTGGCCTTCTTGAAATGGCCGGCCGTCGGCTTGTTGGCCTTCGACGGCGTTTCCTCGACCAGCCCGAGCTGCACCGCTTCGTAGCCGTCGGTCTGCGCGGACTTCGCCTGCACGACCACGCACGGGCCGGCCTTGATCACCGTCGCGGGATGGACCGTGCCATCCGCGTCGAAGATCTGCGTCATCCCGAGCTTCTTGCCGATGATTCCTGTCACCATAAAGGACTCTACCGATTCCTACTTGTGCTCTTTCCCGAAGGCTTTGATTTCCACGTCCACGCCGGCCGGCAGATCGAGCTTCATCAGCGCGTCCACGGTCTGCGGGGTGGGCTCGAAGATATCGATGAGCCGCTTGTGCGTCCGGATTTCGAACTGCTCGCGCGACTTCTTATCGACGTGCGGCGAACGGAGAACCGTCCACTTGTTCTTTGCCGTCGGCAGCGGAATCGGCCCCGCGAGCCGCGCGCCGGTGCGCTTGGCGGTGTCCACGATTTCGGTCGTGGACTGGTCGAGGACGCGGTAGTCGTACGCCTTCAACCGGATGCGAATCTTGTCGCTGAACGCTGTAGCCATAGTTGTATCTCTACTTCCCCTGCATCTTCGCGACGACTTCTTCGCTCACGTTCTGCGGCGCCTGCTCGTACCGGTCGAAGTGCATCGAGTACGTGGCGCGCCCCTGCGTGCGCGAGCGTAGGTCGGTCGCGTAGCCGAACATCTCCGACAAGGGGACACGGGCCTGGATGATCTGCGTGCCGCCCCGATCTTCCTGCGACTGGATCTGGCCGCGGCGGCTCGAGAGGTTGCCCATCACGTCGCCCATGTGTTCCTTGGGGACGGTGACCTCGACCCGCATCACGGGCTCGAGCAGGACGGGCCTCGCCTTCTTGGCCGCGTCCTGGAAGGCCATCGACCCGGCGATCTTGAACGCCATTTCCGAGCTGTCCACGTCGTGGTACGAGCCGTCATAGAGCTGGATGCGCACGTCGTCGATCGGGTAGCCGGCGAGCACGCCGCGCGTGAGGGCTTCCTTGATGCCTTCATCCACCGGCTTGATGAATTCCTTCGGAATCGACCCCTGCGTGACTTCGTTCTCGAAGATGTAGCCGGTGCCGGGCTCGCCCGGGAACAGATGGATCTTCACGTGGCCGTACTGGCCGCGGCCGCCGGTCTGCTTGGCGTACTTCATCTCGCCATCGGCCGGACGCGTCAGCGTTTCCTTGTAGGCCACCTGCGGCTTGCCCACCGTCGCCTCGACGCTGAACTCGCGCTTCAGGCGATCGACGATGATGTCGAGGTGCAGCTCGCCCATCCCGCGGATGATGACCTGGCCGGTCTGCTGGTCGGTGTTGACCCGGAACGTCGGGTCCTCCGCCATCAGCTTCTGCAGCCCCTGGCCGAGCTTTTCCTGATCGACCTTGGTCTTGGGCTCGATGGCCAGCGAGATGACCGGCTCGGGGAAATCCATCGATTCGAGGACGATGGGGTGCTTCTCGTCGCAGACCGTGTCGCCCGTGGACACGCTCTTGAGCCCGACGGCGGCCGCGATGTCGCCAGCGTAGACTTCCTTGATTTCCTCACGCTTGTTGGCGTGCATCTTCAGGAGGCGGCCGATGCGCTCGGTGCGCTGCTTGGTCGAGTTGTAGATGCTCGAGCCCGAGGTCAGCACGCCGGAGTAGACGCGGAGGAAGGTCAGCTGGCCGACGAACGGGTCGGTCATGATCTTGAAGCCGAGCGCGGCAAAGGGCGCGTCGTCGGCCGCGGGACGCGAGATGAGCGGGCCATCGACGTTGTTCGGATCGATGCCCGTGATG
>JBEQUD010000236.1:0-3374 GCA_040349235.1 Acidobacteriota bacterium | reverse complement strand
TCGTGGCTGGTCGCTGGCCACCATCCACGAGCTCACCAACATCGATCCCTGGTTCCTCCGGCAGTTCGGCGAGATCGCCGAGATGCGGCGGGTGGCCGCCGAGGCGGGGCTCGACGGCCTGACATCGGACGCGCTTCGCCGGCTCAAGCGGGCGGGGTTTGGGGATCAGGAGCTGGCCCTGGCGCTCAAGACCACCGAGGCGAGGGTTGCCGGGCGTCGCGCGGCCGCGGCTCTGGCCCCGGTCTACAAACGCGTGGATACCTGCGCGGCCGAGTTCGAATCCTTCACCCCGTATCTGTACAGCTCCTACGAGCCGACGTGCGAGGCGAACCCGAACGCACGGCCCAAGGTCGTCATCCTCGGCAGCGGCCCCAACCGCATCGGGCAAGGCATCGAGTTCGACTACTGCTGCTGCCACGCCGCGTTCGCCCTTCGCGAGGAGGGCCTCGAAACGGTGATGATCAACTGCAATCCCGAGACGGTGTCCACCGACTACGACACCGCGGACCGGCTGTACTTCCAGCCGTTGACGTTCGAGGACGTCATGGCGGTCATCGAGACCGAGCGGTCGGCCGGCGCGGACGTCGCCTGCCTTGTGCAGTTCGGTGGGCAGACGCCCCTCAAGCTGTCCCTGGCGCTCCAGCGCGCGGGTGTGCGGATCCTCGGCACGTCGCCGGACTCGATCGACCTGGCGGAGGACCGCAAGCGGTTCTCCGCGCTGCTCTCGAGCCTCGACATCCCGCAGCCGGCGAGCGGTACCGCGATGTCCCGGGAAGAAGCGCGGGAGGTGGCGTCACAGATCGGGTTCCCCGTCCTGGTCCGTCCCTCGTACGTCCTCGGCGGGCGCGCCATGGCCATCGTGTACGACGCCACGACGCTCGATCGGTTCGTGAACGAGGCCGTCGAGGCCTCGCCGGGCCATCCCGTGCTGGTGGACAAGTTCCTCGAGGACGCGTTCGAGTTCGACGTGGACGCCGTCGCGGACCACACGGGCGCCGTGGTCATCGGCGGGATCATGGAGCACATCGAGGAGGCCGGTATCCACTCGGGCGACAGTTCCTGCGTGGTGCCGCCGTTTCTCTGCCCCGAGCGTCATCTCGCGACGATTCGTGACTACACGCGGCGGATTGCCCGCGCGCTGAACGTCGTCGGGTTGATGAACGTGCAGTACGCCACGAAGAACGACGTGGTCTACGTGCTCGAGGTGAATCCGCGCGCGTCCCGAACCGTGCCGTACCTCTCCAAGGCGAGCGGCGTGTCGCTCGCCAAGGTGGCCGCGCGTGTGATGGCGGGCCGGACGCTCAGCGAACTCGGGCTCACCAAGGACCTCGATGTCGCCGGCGTCTTCGTCAAGAGCCCCGTGTTCCCCTTCGTGCGGTTCCCGGGCGTGGACACCATCCTCGGTCCCGAGATGAAGTCCACGGGCGAGGTCATGGGCGGGGCGAGCAGCTTCGGGGTGGCGTTCGCAAAGGCACAGTTGTCCGTGGGGCAGCGGCTTCCGGCGGGCGGGACAGCATTCGTCAGCGTGAACAACCACGACAAGCCGAACCTGCTGCCGATTGCCCGCGATCTCGCCGCGCTGGGGTTCCGCCTCGTGGCGACACGTGGCACGGCTACCTACCTCCGGTCACACGGTCTGGACGTGGACATCGTGTACAAGGTGAACGAAGGCCGGCCGAACGTGGCCGACACGATCGTCAACCGCAAGGTGGATCTGGTGATCAACACGCCGCTCGGCCGCGATTCGTTCTTCGACGACCTCGCGGTGCGTCGCGCGGCGATGATGCACGAAGTGCCCTGCATCACGACGTTGACCGGGGCGGCCGCGGCCGTCAGCGCCATTCGCGCGCTTCGGCACGAGGGGCTCGGCGTCCGAGCGCTCCAGGACTACTACGCCGGCATTCCCGCGGGCACGGTCTAGTTCCCGCGGCCGAGTCCTCTTACCGCAGTCGAGCAGGCTAAGCAGCCTGGTTCGACAGTCTCGTTGGCTCTGACGCACCCGCTCCGGTCCACGGGGGCGGCGCGGGCCGAGCCCAACCCGATCAAGATCTGCACGCGTCACGGCGGCGGGCGGTGGCAGGACGTGCCGCCTCGCACCGTGGCGTCGTCGCGGACGGCGGTGCACGATGTGGCCAACCGCCTCTCCATCAAAGAGTTCGCTCGCTGTTGCGTGGGGCGCCACAGACTGTCGTTCGCCTTGCAGTCGGGGACGACGTGCGTACGGTTGCCGCGATTCCGGCCATTGGCTTGCTCGCCGGGTCGGGCCTCGGGTTCATCTTCGCGGACGGCGTCGCGCGGCCTGCGTATGTGGTGCTTGCCCTTAGCGTGGCGCTCGCCGCCTGTGGTTGGCGCGCGAGGCGCCCGCAACTGGGCGCGGCGGCCGTCGCCATCGGCTTTGCCGCCGGGGGTGCACTGCTGGCAGCCGATGCCTGGCAGCGCGCGTGGCGGCCCGCGGTCCGCGTCCGGTTCGAGGCACTGGCACGCGCCGAACGAGCACGCGCGAGCACGGCGCACCGTGCCCTCCCAGTGGACGACGAGGCCGCGGCGGTCGTCGTAGGCGTCCTTCGAGCGGACGCGGCCGAGACGGAGGCCGGCGTGTCGTTGAGCCTCGACGCGGAAGAACTTCGTCCCCTCGACGGCGACGCCCCCGACGCGGCCGTCGTCCTAAGCGGTGTCTCGAACGGTGTCTCAAACCGCGTCTCGGGCGGCGTCCTTGTTTCCGTGGCCGGCACACTGGCCCCCGCCCATCTCGCGGAATGGCGGGCGGGGCGGCGGGTGCGCATGCCGCTGCGCCTGCACCGACCGTCGCGCTACCTCGACCCCGGCGTGGCCGACGGCGAGCGGGCGCTGGCGCGCCGGGGGATTTCGCTGGTCGGCACGGTCAAGAGCGGTGCCCTTGTCGAGGTGCTCGGCCTCGGGCCCTGGTGGGAGGAGGCCGCCAGCCGCGTCCGGCTCTTCGCCCGGACGGCGATCGGCCGTGCGGTGGGACGATGGAGCCCGCGGTCGGCGGGCATCGTTGCCGCCATCGTCATCGGCGACCGTGTCGGACTCGACCGCGACGTCCAGCGGCGGTTGCAGGAGGCCGGCACGTATCACGTCATTGCGATCTCGGGCGGCAACATCGCGATCCTCGCTGGGCTGCTCCTCCTGGTGTGCCGGTTCGCGGGCGTCCTCGGCCGGGCGGCGATGCTCTCGGCCATTGTTCTGCTCGTCGCGTATGCATACCTGGTGGGCGGCGGGGCATCGGTCAGTCGCGCCACGCTGAGCGCCGGCGCCGCGTTTGCGGCACGGGCCTGGGACCAGCGCGGGCCGCCGCTCAACACGTTCTGGGCGGTGGTGGCTGTGTTGGTTGTCTGCGCGCCGTTGTCGTCCAT
>JBEQUD010000205.1:0-7795 GCA_040349235.1 Acidobacteriota bacterium | reverse complement strand
CCGGTGAGCGTGAGTCGCTTGATCGTCCAGCGATCCTGCACGAACAGGCCCAGTTCGGTGCTGGGCGACGTGGCCTCGCGCGGGTCGGCGAACTCGGTGATCGACGTGGGCACGCCGTTGACGAACGTGTAGTCCGTACTCTGCGTGTTGCTCATGTTGCGCGAGTAGGACGTGGACCACTGCCCCTGGAACCCGGCCTTGAGCGCGTGGGCACCGGTGACGAACGACGCGCCGCCGCGCACGTTGCCGTTCCTGTTCTGCGTGACGGTGTTCTCGGTGTACGACCGGTACATGAGGCCGAGCCCGGTGTCGTTGACGCCGATGATCGACCGGTCGGAGGCGATGGTCCGGTAACCGGCCTCGAGATGGTGCATGACCGCCGCGTCGATGAGGAGCTTGCTGGTGACCGGCGCCGAATAGGTCGCCGACAGGAACCGCTGCGCTGGAAAGTGCGTCGATGACGTCGCTTCAGGCGACAGCGTCACCAGCCCCTGCGGGCAGATGCAGCGCACCTGGCTGTCGCCGTAGAACGCCAGCTTGTTGCGCGGGGTCGCCTGCCATGTCAGCCGGGTGTTCTCGCTGTAGAGCAGGATCTCCGACGTCGAGAGCGTGCCGTTCAGGTCCGGCGCGTACAGCCACGAGTTGGGGTTGCCCGCGTTCAGGTTGGGATAGACGCTGACGTAGTTGGTGCTGTGGATCCGGTTCGCCGCCGAGTAGAACCAGAGCTTGTCCTTCACGATCGGTCCACCGCCGGCCGGATTGAACTGGTAGGCGTTCTTGAGATTCTTCGCAGGATTCGGCGCGGGCAGCCCCCTGGCCGCCAGATCGGACGTGTAGTTCGAGCTCTGGAGCGAAGGCCCGCTGCCGTCCGCGAACACCGTTGCGTGGAAGAGGTTGCCGCCTTCGCGCGGGATGACGTTCATCCGGACGCCGCCGGCGTTGTCCTCGGCCGAGACGCCCGACGTATCGATCGTGAACTCCTGCATGCTGCCGACGTTGGTCAGGAACTGGGTCGAGTTCCCGGACGCCGTGCTGAGCGGGAGCCCGTCCATCAGCATGCGCTGATCGCCGGCGGCGCCCCCGTGGATGGCGCTGCTCTGGACGCCGTTCAGCGCCGACCCGCCCACGTCCACCGAAGTGTTCGGACCGTTCGTGTTGCTCATGCCCGGAATGAGTACGGCCATGTTCTGCAGCGTTCGCCCCGTCGGCACGGCGTCGATGAGGTCGCGGCTGATCGAGTGCTCGGAGGCCACGCCCTGGACATCGACGAGGGGCGAAGACCCGGTGACGGTAATCGTCTCCTCGACCGAGCCCACCTTCAGATCGGCGTTGACCAAGGCGGTGGCCGTCCCGGCCAGCGTGATGCCGTCCCGCTTCACGCTGTTGAAGCCCGTGAGACTGAACGTGACCGTGTAGTCCCCGGGCCGCAGATCGACGATGCGGTACTGCCCCGAGCCGTCGCTGACGGCGGTGCGGACCTTTTCGATGAGGGCGGGGCTGGCGGCCTCGACCGTCACCCCCGGCAGGACCGCACCAGATGCGTCCTTCACGACCCCTGTGACGACGGCCTGCGCGAGGACCGCGGACGGCGCAACAACGACAAGCCCGACGAACAGCGCGAGTACGATCCGCATCACGATTCGGCGCATTGGCATCTCCTCAGTGGTTGTCGGGGTACACGGCTTCTACGGGAGCACCCATACGCCGTTGCGCTTGGGACTGAATCCGACGGGAATCCGCGCAATCTCTTTCATCGTCGGAATGTCGATCACCGACACGTCATCGGTAGCGGAGTTCGACACATCCGCGCGCTTGCTGTCGGGAGTCACGGCCACCCAGGCCGCGCCCTTCCCCTCCATATCCGCCGTGCCGATAAGCTTGAGATCCGGCAGCGAGTACGCATAGAGCGCCGAATTAGGCTTGCTGGAGGCGACGAGCGTCTTGCCGTCGGGGGTGACCGCAAGGCCGTGCGCGATCTCGCCGCGCGCCGGCAGCGGCGTCTTGCCAGGCGTGATGGGCGGGAAGTCGAACCGGTGGATCTCCTTGCGCGCGGCGAAGTCCACGACCGCAAAGCCGTTCAACTCGCTGAGCTGCACGAAGATCCACTTCGTCGAGCCGTCCGGGTTGGCCGACATCGCCATCGGACGAATGCCAAGCCCCAGATTCAGCGTCCACGCAATCTGGTCGGTTGCCGCGTCGATGACCGAAATCGTCTTGCCCTCCATCGAGCCGGCGAGCACGAACTTGCCGTCCGGCGTGACGTAGGTGTTGTGGATCGGCATGTCGGTGGCGATGGTCTTGACCTTCTGCATGGACGCGGTATCGATGACGTCCACACCGCCCGGGGCGCTGCGAATCGGCACGTAGACCCGGCGGCCGTCCCGGCCCATGGCCAGGTTGTTAGGGTGTCCGGTCAGCGGAATCCGCTTGATCACCTGCAGGGTCTTGCCATCGACGACATCCACCGACCGCTCGACCTCGTCGCTCACGTAGATCCGCGTTCCGTCCGGCGTCGGCGCGACGCCGTGGTTGACCTCGATCCCGGTAATCTGCCCGACGACCTCGTTGGTCGCAGCGTCGATGATGTGGATGTTGTCGCCCGCGCTGTTGGTCTGGAGGATGCGCACCTTGCTCGTCGCAGGGCTGGGAACGACCTTCGCACCGAAGACCCACGCCTTGAGCACCTTCCACTCCGGATCGTTCTGCGAGCTGAAGTGTTTGCCGCCGGTGTGCGCCGCGTCCCCGCCGGCTGACTGATCGAGGGGGTGCACGAGGAGCGGGCTCTTGAGGCTGCCAGGCACCGCCATGCGCGAGAACTCGGCGAAATTCTTCCGGGAATCCGCCTCGTTCCACACGCTACTCCCCTCGGCGAGGGGGGCCAGGTGGGGCCGCAGGCTCGTCGCCGAGTCACCGTGACACGAGACGCAGCGCGCATGGCCGGGCCGCTTGGCCACGAGCACGGGCTGCACGCGCGCCCGAAAGAATTCGAAGTCGAGTTCCGAGGTCTGGGCCTGCGCGCTGTCGTGCTGGCCGAGCGCCCCGATGACGACCGCGGCCGCGCACACGGCTGTTCCGAGCGAGGTTCTGAGCACCGTCGTTCTCCTGAGAAATGAGGAGCCGGGACCGCGGCGGACCGCGGTCCCGGCGGGACAACTACGAGACCGAACTAGAGTCGAACGGTTGTAACACACGCGAGAATGACCGACATCCCCAGAATTGAGGATACAACCCATAAAATTGGGTCCTTTCCCTAGGGATCAACCTTAAATCCAAAAACATGGATCACGACGGACGAGAGACGCCACGCTCTCTCTGGATGTCTCTGCGAAATGCGGCTGCGACTACAATGTGGGCAAGAAATAGCGGGCCATGAGATGAAAACACGCCAGCCTGGGCTACTGCTCCTGTTGCTCGCGGCCGCGTGTTGCGTCCCCCGGGCCGTACGCGCACTCGACCTGCAGAACGTCCTGACCGGGTACGCGGCCACCTCCTGGACCCAGAAGGACGGCCTGCCCAAAGGCACGATCTGGGCCATGGCGCAGGACCGGGACGGCTACCTGTGGCTCGGTCTGGACACGGGACTCGTCCGGTTCGACGGGATCTTCTTCGTCAACTGGGCGGAGCTGAGCGACGCGCAACTGCCGAGCCCCTCGGTCAAGGTCCTGCTCGCCGCCGCCGACGGCAGCCTGTGGGCGGGCTTCGACAAGCCGGTCGGCATCGCCCGCATCACGGCTGGCCGTGTCCGCATCTACGGCGAGGCCGACGGTATTCCCAAGCTCGCCGCCACCGCCATGGTCGAAGGTCCCGACGGCTCCGTGTGGGCGGGCACGACCGCCGGCCTGTTCCGCTTCGCGGACAATCAGTGGGCCAAGTGGCCCGACGGCCATGGCCTCCCCGAAGGAAGTGTCCACACCGCGAGCGTGGACCGCGAGGGCAACCTCGTCGTCGCCATGGGCCAGGGCGTTTTCAGGCATCGGCCGGGCGCGAGCGGGTTCGACGAGCTCGAGGGGCCCTCGCCGCAGGCACTTCGTGTCCCCCCTGAGAACACATGGATTTCGCCGTTCGCGCACCACGCCGTCGCCGAGGACGCTGCGGGACGGGTGTACCTGAGCGACTCGGAGGTCGGCTTCCGCATCGTCAACGAACGCGCCCCTCTCCGGTCGCTCGAACGCAGCCGCGGCCAGCGCTTCCTGTACGACCAACAGGACAACATGTGGATCGGCACGTGGAGCGAAGGCCTCTGGCGCGTGCACGCACCCTCCATCGGCGCGGGGGCGGTCATCGAGAAGTTGACCGCGCTCACGGGCCTCGCGAGCGAAGGCGTGTTCTCCCTGCTTGAAGACCGCGACCACAACATCTGGGCCGGCACGACGGACGGCCTGACCCGGCTCGTGCCGCACAAGTTCAAGCAGGTCACCGCGCTCGGGATCGTGGACGGGCTGCAAGCGACACCGGACGGCAGCGTCTGGGTGGGCACGTTCGACGGCCTCGTGCGGTTCGCCGCCGCTCGCGGCGAGTGGCGCCAGCAGCAGAGTTACTTTCCGGGTTCGCGCGTCTACGCCATGCACGCCGATCGGCGTGGCACGCTGTGGGCATCGACGACCGCCGGCGTGGTGGCCCTTGCACCAGGGCGCGAGCAGCCGGTCCCGCTGGCGGGCACGCTGAACCTGCGACTCGTCACCGCGATGACATCGGATTCCGGGGGGGCTCTCTGGCTCTGCGACAGCCAAACGCTGGTCCGATGGAAGGACGGGCGCGAGATCGAGCGCGTCGTCGTGGGCGAAGGCAAGAACCATGTCGTCCTGGTCTACGCCGACCGCCGCGACCGGCTCTGGCTCGGTCTCACCGACGGAACGGTCGCGCTGCGCATGCCGGACGGACACCTCACCCGATATGGGCCGGGCGAAGGCCTCGAAGGGGGCGTGTATCGCACGATCTTCGAAGACAGCGCGGGCGTCGTGTGGTTGGGCGGAGACCACTACGGGCTGACGCGTTTCGCCAACGGGCGGCTCGAGACCGTCCACCCGTCGGAAATCGCGATCACCGGTATCACCGAGGACCTCGACCACCACCTATGGCTGCGGACGTCGTCCGGCATCGCGACGCTCGATCGTCAGGGGTTCGACGAGGCGCTCGCGACGCCGTCTCGCCGACTCGACTACACCCTCTACCAGCACGCGGACGGCGTGGCTGGGGCGCCTGCCTGGTTTGGCGAACGAATCGCGGTGCGTTCGACGGATGGCCGTCTGTGGTTCATCACGGGCCCCGGCCTCACGGTCATCGACCCACGGGGGCTGCAGCGCAACGTCCGCACACCACCCGTCCGGATCGAGAGCATCGTCTCCGACGATCGCAAGTGGTCGGCAGCCGAGGGCGGGGTCGTGCTGCCGGCCGGGGTCAACCACATCGAAGTGCACTACTCGCTGGTCGATCTGACGTCGCCGCAGAAGGCGCGCTTCTCGTACCACCTGGACGGGATCGACGAAGGCTGGGTGGATGCGGGGCTCCGACGCCGCGCGTTCTACACAAAGCTGCCGCCGGGCAAGTACACGTTCCAGGTGCGGGTCAAATACGGCACGGCACATAACGTCGCTACCGCCAGCCTGCCGGTCTCCATCCGGCCGCACTTCTCCCAGACGATGTGGTTCCCGGCCTTGTGCGGCGCGGCACTCGTCCTGGCAGGCTGTGGGGCCTGGCGGCTGCACATCGGCCAGGTGCGCAAGCGCTTTGCGCTGGTCATCGGCGAGCGCATCCGCCTGGGGCGGGAAATCCACGACACGCTGCTGCAGCGCCTCGCCGGCGTCGCCCTGCAGTGCGACGCGCTCGCGCCGAGCCTGACCCCCGCGCCCCGCCGCCGGCTGATGCGTATCCGCGAACAGATCGAAGACTCCATCGGGGATGCGCGTCAGTCGGTCTGGAACCTGCGCGCCGCCGACGCCAACCATGACGACCTCATCCGCGCGTTGCGCGAGGCGGGCGAGCAGGCCGCCGAATCGGCGAACGTGCGATTCGCCCTGCGTGTCGCCGGCAACCCCAACGCGTTCTCCGGCCCCGTCGCGGAACACCTGCTCAAGATCGGCCGCGAGGCCATCGCCAACGCCACGCGGCACGCCGCCGCGAGCCAGATCGGGGTCGAACTGCAATACGAGGAAAGCGCGGTGCGACTCCGGGTGGTCGATGACGGGTGCGGGTTCGATGTCGAGCGGACGCAGACCACCGCCAACGGGCACTGCGGGATTGCCAGCATGCGCGAGCGGGCGGCAAGCGTGGACGGCACAGTCACGATAGCCGCAGCGGCCGGACAAGGCACAATCGTCGAGGCGGTGGTGCCGACGCGCCGTCGGGTAAGCGAGGCAGTCTAGATGGCGCGCACACGCATCCGCGTCCTCTGCGTCGATGATCACCCCACCGTCCTCGAAGGCATCGCCCTCGTCATCGAGTGCGAGAAGGACATGGAGGTCGTGGCTCGCGCGACCAGCAGCGAAGAGGCCGTCCGCGCGTTCACGCAGCAGCGGCCGGACGTCACGCTCATGGACCTGCGGCTCGGACAGGGGTCGGGCATAGACGCCATCCGCGAGATCCGCGCGATCGACCCGGCCGCACGAATCGTGGTCTTCACGGTGGCACGCGGCGAGGAGGACATCCACGCGGCGCTCGAGGCGGGCGCGGTGACCTATCTGTTGAAGGACTCGCCGTCGGGCGATCTCGTTCGCGTGCTGCGGCAGGTCCATGCCGGGCAGGCGCCCGAACTGAGCGTCGAGGTGAGGACCAGCCTGGACAACCGCGCCACGCGCACGCTCCTCACGCGACGCGAGCACCAGGTGCTCCAGCTCGTGTCCGAGGGGCTGCGCAACAAGGAGATCGCGGCGGTGCTCGGCATCGGCGATGAAACGGCCATCGCCCACGTCCGCAGCATCCTCGCCAAGCTCGAGGTCAAGGACCGCACGGCCGCCGTCAACGTCGCCCTGCGTCGGGGCATCCTGCACCTCGCATGACGGACGCGCTCCAGCCATGAGGCGCTTGGCCCGCGTGCTCCTGTGCTCTGCCCTGGCTGCCGCATCCGCGGCGGCCCACGCCGCAGAGACGCGCGAGGTAGGCCCGTGGCTCGCACGCGTCGGCGAACGCGTGTCCGCGTATTTCGCGCGCGCGCAGAGCATCGTGTGCGAAGAAACCGTGCGGCTCGAGCCGCTCGGCCGGGACTTGATGCCGAACGGCGCGCATGCGCGCACGGTCGTCTACCAGCTGCACATGGAATGGACGCCCGGCGATGACGGCGACGGCGGAGGCCCGACCGCGACCGTCGTTCGCCAGTTGCTCACGGTGGACGGGCGCCCCCCGCGCCCCGGCGACAGACCCACCTGCGACGGCCAGCCCGAGTCGGGCGACCCGCTGATGATGCTGCTGCCAGGCTATCAGGGCGACTATTTGTTCACGTGGCGGGGTGAGGGCCGCGAGCGCGGACGCGCGAGCGTCGTCCTCGACTACCGCGACGCCACGAAACACCCGGAGGCCGTGACCGCGAGCTTCAGGGGCGACTGCGCGCAGTTTTCGACGTCCGGCCACATGCGCGGCCGCGTCTGGCTGGACGCATCGACAGCGGAGGTCCTGCGCTGGGACGAGGAGCTGGCCGTCCCGTACGCGGTGGCCATCCCGCGCACGCCAAAGGGACGAGAGCTCTCATCGGCGTCGAGCTTCACGGTCGAGCGACAGGACTCTTCGTATTCCTATCGGCCCGTGACATTTCGCGATCCCGACGAGACGATTCTCCTGCCGGCCACGCTCGTCACGCTGCAGG
>JBEQUD010000383.1:0-2998 GCA_040349235.1 Acidobacteriota bacterium | reverse complement strand
CCGCGGAGGCGCCGCGGCCCGCGCCCCCGGCCGACAGCCGTCCAGCTGGCGCGGGTGCCGCTGGAGGCCTATCCGGCCCCGCCCTGAAGGACGCCCTGCTCGCGGAGGTCCGCCGGTCGAAGGCGGTCTTCTACAACATGGTCGTCGCGCAGGCGCAGCGGATCGAAGTCCTCGACGACCGCGTGACGTTCAGTTTCTCGTCGAACCAGCGCACGCTGCGCGACACGTTCGAGCAGAACCGGCCGTGGCTGGAAGGCGTGGCGCAGCAGGTGGCCGGCCGCAGAGTCGCCGTGGGCTGCACGCAGGCCGAGCCTGCCGCCGCCCCCGCCCGCTCGCGATCCGACGCGCCCGGGGGAGCCGCACAGCCCCAGCCACCCGGGCCCGAAACCGCTGGTGCGCCCGACGACGGCGATCGGAAATCAGCCCTCCGCGAGCGCGCCATGGCCGACGCCGGTGTGCAGGCGCTGCTCGAAGTCTTCCCGGCGGAAATTCGGGACGTCGAGGAGATATAGCGATGAACATCCAGCAGATGATGAAGCAGGCGCAGGAAATGCAAGAGCGCCTGCAGAAACAGATGGCCGGGCTGCGGGTCGAGGGGAACGCAGGCGGCGGCATGGTGACGGTGGTCGTCAACGGCGCCAAAGAGGTGCAGTCCCTCCGGATCGATCCGGAAGTGGTATCGAAGGACGATGTCGAGATGCTGCAGGACATGATTGTGGCCGCCATCAACGACGCCCACCGCAAGGCCGACGAGGAAATGGGCCGGACGATGGGCGGCATGATGGGTGGGCTGAAGATTCCCGGGCTGTCCTGACCGACGATGTCGCTTCCTGAGCCGCTCGTTCGCCTTGTCGAGGCGTTGCAGCGCTTGCCGGGCATCGGGCCCAAGAGCGCGCAGCGCCTGGCGTTCCACATCCTTCGGACACCGCGCGTCGAGGCCGATCAGTTGATCGACGCGGTGCGCGATGTGAAGGAGCGCGTGACGTACTGCTCGGTCTGCAACAACATCACCGACACCGATCCGTGCGGCTACTGCAGCGACGAGCGCCGAGACCACCACTTGATCTGCGTGGTCGAAGAGCCGCAGAACGTCGCCGCCATCGAGAAGACGCGCGAGTTCAAGGGCGTCTATCACGTGCTCATGGGCGCGCTGTCGCCACTGCAGGGGGTCGGGCCGGACGACTTGAAGATCAAGGGCCTGCTGGCCCGCATCGGTGACGGCGCGGTCGAAGTGATTCTGGCGACCAACCCGAACGTAGACGGCGAATCGACGGCCCTCTACCTTGCGCGGCTGCTCAAACCGCTCGGCGTCAAGGTGACGCGCATCGCCATGGGCGTGCCCGTCGGCAGCGATCTCGAATATGCCGACGAGTTCACCATGCACAAGGCGATGGAGGGGCGGCGTGAGGTCTGATTTTAGGTGATGCTGCCCATCACCTACGAACGACCCGCGGCGCTGTTGCTCATCCTTGGCGGGGCCCTGGCCTGCTTTGCGGGCCGGCGTCTCTTCCGCACCGTCCTGGCGATTTACGGGTTCCTGCTCGGAGCGATGCTCGCCAGCTCGGTGATGGGCATCACCAACACCGCGGGCATGGTGGCGGCGGCGATCGTCGGGGGCCTGCTCGGCGCGGGGATTCTCGTGTTCGCCTACTTCGTCGGCATCGCCATCGCCGGGGCGGCGCTCGGCGCGTTCGCGCTGCACGTCGGCTACGGCTATTTCCGTCCCGGCGACCCCCCGGCCGTGGCGGTGATTGCGATGGCCGTGTGCGGGGCGCTGGCCGCAATGGTGCTGCAGCGCTACGTCATCGTCGTCGTGACGGCGTTTGCCGGCGCGTGGACGGTCTTGGTCGGCGGGTTGGCGCTGGCCGGGGACGCGGCGGTGCTCCGCGGCACGTCGGCGGGGGACGTGTGGATTCTGTATCCCATGGGGGCCGCGGCGGGCCGGCCCTGGGTGCCAGTCGCGTGGATCGTGCTCGGCCTGGTCGGTACGGGCCTGCAACTCTCGACGAAAGGCCGGAAGCGGTAACGTCCGTCGGCAAGTCGGCACCAATCATCAATCAACAATCGTCTAGGTAGAGGAGGTCTGTGATGGCAACGTTCGAACGGCACGTCGAGGTGGATTGGCAGGGGTCGGTCATGGAAGGCAAGGGCGAGGCGAAGGCCGGCAGCGGGGCATTCAGCCTGCCGGTGACGTTTCCCAACCGCATCGGCGAGTCGGGCGGCAAGACCAGCCCCGAAGAGCTGATGGCGGCCGCCCATGCGGCGTGCTTCGCGATGGCGCTGAACGGCACGCTCGGCCGCAAGCAGGCCTCGGCGGACAGGACGGTCGTGACGGCCACGGTGACGGCCGACAAGGGCGAGGCCGGCATCAAGATCGTGTCGTCCAAGCTGACGGTGGTGGCCCACGGCCTGAAGGGGCTGGAGGCGTCGCAGTTCGCCGACGTGGCGCGCGAAGCGGAAGGCCGCTGCCCCGTGTCGAACGCCTATCGGGGCACGATGGAGATTACGGTGGACGCGAAGGTCGTCTAGCGGCCGTCTAGCGGGAGTCCGGCAGGAACGGCGCGGCTCCGCCCGTCGTTCCTGCCTTCGTTCTGGCCGTTCATGACGGCTGAACGCCCATGTTGGCTGGAGGTCCGTCGCGCACGGAGCCAGCCGGCTACTGCCGGCCGCGCCCGCCGCGCCCGCCGAACGGGCTCGCCGTCTTCTGGAACCCCGCGGGCACCGCAAACGTCGCGTCCGGGAACGACTGGTGCGACACGTCGCTGATTTCCGTGACGATCTGCGACTGCCCCACACTGAACGTCCGTCGCACCGGCACGCCGCTGAAGCCCTGCTGCTCGGCGTTGCCGATCTGGAACATCTGGCCCGCGTTCTGCGGCATCAGCTTCTGGAAGAACGCCGCGAGCTGCTTGGTGACGTCGAAGTCCGCCATCGTGAACCCGAGCACTTTCGGATCGACGGTGCAGACCTCAGAGACTTTCTTTTCCTCGCGGTAGCC
>JBEQUD010000187.1:0-4529 GCA_040349235.1 Acidobacteriota bacterium | reverse complement strand
CCTCGTGGATGTAGACCGCGGCCATCTGGTTGAATTCGTCGAGC
This sequence comes from Acidobacteriota bacterium, assembly GCA_040349235.1. Taxonomy (GTDB): domain Bacteria; phylum Acidobacteriota; class Vicinamibacteria; order Vicinamibacterales; family CAVVIG01; genus JBEQUD01. Next base: position 4,485 of record JBEQUD010000187.1, on the reverse strand, counting down.
ACCTGCTCGCCGACCTCTGGCGGCACCTGGCCGAGCGACGCGACCTCGCGGACGATCTGCTCGATCTCGGATTCCTGGAGGTGCTTGAACACGCTGGCCGACGACTCCTCGCCAAGCGCCATGATGAGGATAGCGGCCTTGCGCGCCCCCGAGAGGTTCTGCATTGCGTAGTCCATTTCAGCGATCCCCGTCTGTGAGGAGCGAGCGCACGAGCCTGGCGACCTGCTCGGGCTCCTGTTCGGCCGTCTTGCCCAGGCGCTTGGTCAGCGCGTTCAACCGGCGCGGTCCCCGTGCCGCGGCATCGAGGTCGGCTTCGATCTGGCTTTCGAGCTCCGCCACGGTCGCGACGGCCTGTCCCGGCCCGAGGGCCCCGGCCACGGCGACCGCCGCGGGAAGCTTCAAGGCGTTGGCGGCCATCGGGCGAATGATCGCCAGGAAGGCAAAGACCGCGAGCCCGAGCACGGCGAGAATCCGGCCCACCTCGAACAACGCGCCGCCGCTCGATACCAGCGGCCCGACGCGCTGCCACACGGTGGGCGTCGGAAGGGGTGCATCGCTGCCGTCGTCCGCGAACGCAATGTTCTCCACGGTCACTTCGTCGCCGCGGTCCGCGTCGAGGCCGACGGACGTCGCCACGAGGTGCTCGATGCGCTTGAGGTCCTCCGCGGAGCGTGGCTTGGACTGGGCCTTCCCGGCCGTCGCCGCCTGCGCCACCGGATGGTCGTCGTCGAGCACCACGGCCACCGACAGGCGCGCCACCTGCCCGCGCGGGGAAATCCGGTGGAGCGTCTTCCGGCTCACTTCGTAGCTGGTGTTCTCCGTCGAGCGGGTCGGCCCCTGGGACGTCACAGGGCTTGCGGGGGCCGCGGCGAGCGCGGGCGCGGTCGTGAGATTCTGCGGGGCGTTCGCGCGCGCCCCGGCGATGCCGCCGACGCCGCCCGCCGCCCCACCGCTTCCGGCGACCCCACCGACGAAGGAACCGCCGGCGTCCATCGACATTTGCCGGCTGCGCAGCACCGTGGTCGGATCCCACTGCTCGTCGGTTTCCTCGAGCGAGTTCCCGTCGAGCCGCGCCGTCACGTTGACCCGCGCGTGCCCCACGCCGACGAGGGGCTCGAGCAAGCTGACCACCTTCGCGGACAGATCGTGTTCGAGCTGACGCTGCGCGTCCAGCTGGAGACCCGCGTTCGCGTCCGCCCCGTCGCCCGACTGCCGGGAGAGCGGGCGGCCAAAGGTGTCGAGGACGATCACGGATTCCGGTCGCAGCGACTCGACGCTGGCGGCCACGAGCCCCGTAATCCCGCTAATCGTGGAGGCCGACAGCGGCTTGCGATCGCGCAGCTTCAGCACGACCGAGGCCTTGGCCTGCTGCGCGTCCGACGCGAACAGGGATTCCTTCGCCATCGAGATGTGCACGCGCGCGCTCTGCACGTCGTTGATGGTGGCGATGGTCCGCGCCAGTTCGCCCTCGAGCGCCCGCCGGTAGTTGACGTGCTCGAGGAACTCCGTCGTGCCGAACGCCGTGCGGTCGAAGATTTCGAAGCCGATGCGGCCCGCGCTCGGCATCCCCTGCGAGGAGAGCTCGAGGCGCAGGTCGTCCACCCGGTCGCTCGCGACCCGGATGGTGCGGCCGCCGTCCTCGAGCAGATAGGCCACCTTGCTGGTCTTCAGTTTCGCGACGACGGACTGGGCGGATTCCGCGTCCATGTCCGTGGCCAGCAGCGAATACGACGGGGCATTGATCCAGTAGGCGGATCCCGCGACCACGCCGACGACGGCCACGAAGGCAACCCCGAGCGTGACGAGCTGACGCGGGCTGAGAGTCGCCGTGAGGCGCTTGAGGTGCGCCAGCATCTGTTCGGGATTCACGGCGTTAGATCGACATGCGCATCACGTCTTGATACGCCTGCACGAATTTATTGCGGATTTGCACCGTCAGCTGCATCGCCGTTTCGGCCTGTTGCAGCGCGATCATGGCCGTATGGACGTCGCCCGTGCCCTGGAGCATGTTCGTGACGGCGTCGTTTGCGGAGGCGGCCGTGCTGTCCACCGCGGACAGCATGCGGTGGAGCGCGTCGCCAAAGCCGGCGGCGGGCGCGGCGCTTGGCGACGTGGCCCCCGCCGCGCCGGCGGCGGGAAGGCTCGGGAGTGCCGCGGCAATGTTGATCATGGCTTACTTCCCCAGGTCCAGAGCGCGCTGCATCGTGTCGCGAATCAACCCGATGGCGTTCAGATTCGCCTGATACGCGCGGGCGGCGCCGAGCATGTTGACCATTTCTTCGGGAACATCGACGTTGGGCATCGCCACGAACCCTTGCCCGTCCGCGTCGGGATGCGACGGTTCGTAGCGGGTGCGAAACGGCGTCTGGTCCTCGACGATGCCAGTGACCTTCACGCCGACGGCATCGGTCTTTCCGAGCGCGGCGGCGAACGAATCAGCGGGCTGTGTCGAGAGCACCACGTCGCGGCGGCGATAGGGCTGGCCGTTCGCCCCGCGGGTCGAGTCCGAGTTGGCGATATTGGACGTGGCCACTTCCATGCGGGCCCGTTGGGCCTCGAGCGCGCTGGCGCTGGCGTTGAGCGCGGAGAACAGCGTGGACATAACTTATCGGCCCTCGTTGATGGCGTAGCGGACGAGTCGGAACTTGGCAGCGAGCGCGGTCTGGGCGGCACTGAAGTCGGAGGAGGCCCGGCTGAGGGTCAGGAGCTCGCGATCGAGCTGCACGTTGTTGCCGTCGCGCCGCGCGGGGAGCCCAGCAACCTCGGTCACGGTGGCGGCCGTCTGTCCCAGCTCCTCGTCCAAGGCGTCGTTGAAAGTCGCCTCACGGGCGTGATAGCCGGGCGTATCGATGTTCGCGAGATTGCCGGCGGAAACCGCTTCGCGCGCAACGGCTTTGGTCATCTGCCGTCCGAGCGCCGTCATAATCGCGTTGTCGGTGATATCGTTCACGGTGCTCCCCCTCGGAAGGGAGAACAGCAAGAGCGGTGCCCGGTGGCGAATAGCCCGTGGTGTGGTGAAAATCGGGGAAATCCGTGGCAGCTGCCTGTCGATAGCCCGACAGGGTCCGTCGGGGGCGCGTCGATCGGCGTCCGGCCACGGGCGTGCCTGGACCGCTGGCGCGGGCCCGGCTCGAGCCGATAAGACGCGCTGATAAGGCTCGCTGTAGACTAATCGGTAACTTGGCAAAGAACTTGAGCGCCCCATGCTGACCCAGCCCACCGTTCTCGTGGTCGAAGACGAAACCGAGTTGCGTCAAGTCGTCACGGAGTCGCTCGAGGCCGCGGGATTTGCGGTGGCCCAGGCACCCGATGCGGCCGACGCGCGGGCGCGCCTCGAAGGCTTCGCCTACGACGGGCTCGTCCTCGACCTGCGCCTGCCCGACGGCGACGGCATGGACCTGCTCGACGCGGCGCTCAAGCGCTACCCGCAGATCCGCTGCGTCGTCATGACCGGGTCGGGTGGCATCGCGGAGGCGGTGACGGCCGTCAAACGCGGCGCCGTGGACTTCCTCGCCAAGCCGTTCTCCTTGGCGGACCTCGCTCAGAAGCTGCACAAGAGCATCGGCCGGGTGCGACAGACACCGGCCGAGGCGGCCTACGACGACGCCGCGCGGATCGAGCGGAGCAAGTTCGAGCGGATCATCGGCAACAGTCCGTCGATGGACCGTGTCTTCAACACGCTCGGGCGTGTGGCCGCGATGAACAGCACCGTCCTCATCCAGGGCGAGACGGGCACCGGCAAAGAGCTCATCGCGCGCACGATTCACGAGAACAGCTTGCGGCGCGACCATCCCTTCGTGGCGTTCAATGCGGCGGCCATCCCCGAAGGGCTCATCGAGGCCGAACTGTTCGGCTACGTGAAGGGCGCGTTCACGGGCGCGATCGCCGCGCGCACCGGGCGCTTCGAGGCCGCGCACAAGGGCACGCTGTTCGTCGATGAAGTCGCCTCGATGCCGCTGACGCTCCAGGCCAAACTGCTGCGCGCGTTCCAGGAGCGCGAGATCGAACGCCTCGGCGACTCCAAGCCGTTCAAGTTCGATGTGCGCCTCGTGGCGGCGACCAATCTCGACCTGCGCAAGCGGGTCAAGGACGGGTTGTTCCGCGAGGATCTGTTCTACCGGCTCAACGTGGTCCCCATCTCGCTGCCCCCGCTGCGGGCGCGGCGCGAGGATATCGCGGTGCTCGCGCAGCACTTCCTCCAGAAGTCGTGCCGCCAGAACGACATCCCGCTGCGGGTCCTCAGCCAGGCGACGCTGCGCACGTTGATGGAGTGCGCCTGGCCGGGCAACATCCGCCAGCTCGAGAACGCGATCGAACATGCCGTCGCGATGAGCGGAGCCACCGACGAGATCTCGCCCGAGATGCTCCCCGACGACGTGCGCCACTCCGAGTCGGTCGGGAGCCTCAACCCGGTGACGATCCCGGACGAGGGCATCGACTTCACGTCGGTCGTCTCGCAGCTCGAGCGCGAGCTCATCTTGAAGT
>JBEQUD010000185.1:0-9619 GCA_040349235.1 Acidobacteriota bacterium | reverse complement strand
GCGCGTGCGTTGTATCGAGGCACCGTCTGGATCGACCGTCAGACGTTCGCGCGCGTGAAGATCCGCGCCGCCCAGACCAGACTGAGCGGCCCCGTCGTATCGAACGACGAAACGCAGCTCTTCTCGCCGGTCGGCACCATGTCGGGGCGTGCCATCGTGCTGCCGGTGCAGCTGCGCAACGAGCAGGTGTTTCTCATCGCCGGGCGCACGGTGCTCGTCGAGCGGGACGTACACCTGACCGACCTGCGGCTGAACCCCGATGGGTTCGAGGGATCCCGCGCCGAGGCGCGGGCGGGCAACCGCGTCATGTACCGGGACACGAGCGACGGTGTGCGCTACCTCGTCAAACGAGGGGACACGCGCGTGGTCAGCAACGAGCTCACCACGTCGGCCAAGGCCTTCGCCCTCGGCACGAACATCGATCCCTCGTTCGACTTGCCGCTGCCGATCGGCGGGCTCAATATCCTGGACTTCAACTTCCTCCAGCGCGACATGCAGTTCGCGCTCCTCTTCGGCGGGGTGATTGCCGCGGGCAACATCCAGCACCCGAACCTCTGGGGCGGGAAGTTCGACGCGAGCCTCGATTTCTTCGGGTTCGCGCTCAAGTCGAACGACGATCTGTTCGACCAGCAGGGCAAGCGCGCGGGCCAGCGCGTCAACCGCATTCCCCTCTCGACGGGGCTCAACGTGGGGTACCAGATCGACCCATTCCAGAAGGTGACCGCGCGCTACGAGCTCAAATACGACGCCTACTTCAGGGACGCCTCGACCGCCGCGGACTTCGTCGTGCCGCACAACACGGTGACGAACGGCGAGGGCGTGGGCTACGAGTACCGGCGACTGGGCTACTCCTTTGCCGGCAACGCCACGGCCTATCAGCGGGTGGGCTGGTCGGCGTGGGGCGCGTCGGACGCGGCCGGGTTCCACCCAGGCGATCGTACCTACCTGCGCTACGACGCCGGGCTGTCCAAGGACTTCATCCTCGCGACCTTTCACACCATCCACCTGAACGGCACGTATTTCGGCGGCTCCCAGCTGGATCGGTTCAGCATGTATCAGTTCGGCCTGTTCGACCCGACACGCATGCACGGCGTCCCGTCCGCGGTGCGATTCGGCGAGCTCGGCATGGTGCGCGGGTCGTATTCGTTCAATCTCTTCGAGCAGTACCGCTTCGACCTCTTCCTCGACTACGCGAAGGGCCGGGATCCGCAGGGGGACAATGTCTGGCGCGACGTGGTCGGCACGGGGGTTCGGACCAACTTCAGGACGCCCCACGACACCATTCTCCAGGTCGATGCCGGACGAAGCGTGCTGCCAGGCATCTACCGCGGCGCGGGGTCGTTCGTGCTCCAGGTGCTCCTGTTGAAGCCGCTATGAGCGACAATCAGAGCCGGGGGATGTCGTGAACGGACGCCGGGTGGTGGTCACGGGAATCGGGATGCTGAGCGCGCTGGGCGTCTCGCGCGACACGGTGTGGCGCCGGATGCTGGCGGGCGACTGCGGCATCGGCGACGTGACGCTCTTCGACGCGGCGGGCTATCGCAGCACGAAGGCCGCGGAGATGCCGGCGTATCCGCGGGTCGCGTCGGTGCCCGAGAAGGCCTGGGGACGCCTGTCGCGGTGCGACCAGACGGCGCTCCTTGCCTCCATCGAAGCGCTGGATGATGCGGGAATCCCCGCCGGCGCGCTGCCGGATCCGTCGCGGGCCGGCGTGGTCTTCGGCACGGGCACAGCGGATCTTCTGCGGAATGAAGAATGGTTCGGCGAGATGCGGCAGGTGGGCATCCGTCGCGCCGCGCCCTCGAAGATCTACGATCATTTTCCGAGCACGCCCATCGACGTGGTGGCTGGCCACTTCGGCTTCGAAGGGCTCAAGACGTCCGTGCTGTCCGCGTGCTCGTCCGGGACGGTGGCGATTGGCTACGCGGCCGATGCGATTGCCGACGGCCAGCTCGACGTGGCGCTCGCTGGCGCCAGCGATGCGCTGGCGCGTCTGACCTTCAGCGGCTTCAACGCGCTGCGGCTCGTGGACGGCGAGCCGTGCCGGCCGTTCTGCCGCACGCGCAAGGGGATGAACGTGGGCGAGGCGGCAGCCGTGCTGGTGCTCGAGGACTACGACCGCGCCCGGCGCCGCGGCGCGCGGATGTACGCCGAAGTGGCCGGCTACGGCGCCCGGTGCGAGGCCTACCATCCGACGTCGCCCGAGCCTGAAGGCCGGGCGGTTGCGGCGCTGGTCCAGGACGCTCTCCGGGCGTCGCGCGTGTCGGTTGACGAGGTCGATCACATCAACGCCCATGGAACCGCGACCCCGCAGAACGACCAGGCGGAAGCGCGCGGTTTTGCCCGCGTCTTCGGCGACCGGGTGCGCCGCCTGCCGGTGACGTCCATCAAGTCGATGATCGGCCACTGCCTGTCCGCGGCGGGCGCCATCGAGGCGGCCGTGCTCGCCCTGTCGCTCGAGAGCGGCGTGATTCCACCGACCATCCACTACCGCGAAGCCGACCCGGAGTGTGCGCTCGATGTCGTCGCCAACAGCGCGCGCGAGGCCCCGATTGCCTGCGGCGTGTCAACATCGCTCGCCTTCGGCGGCAACGATGCCGCCCTCGTGATGCGGCGGATCGCGTGATGCCGGCCGATTCGGTGCGTCAGTCGGCGTCCGCGGATGTGCCACCCACCTGGGTCGGCACGCTGCTCGGCGTCCACGACACCACGCAGGAACGAGGCGGGCCTGGCGCCGACGGGCTGCGCATCGCCCGCGGCGTGGACTTCACGCTCGTGACGGCGACCATCCCGGACGCCGTGGACCTGCCGCGCGAGGCGCTGCAGCAGCGTGTGTCCGACGCGTACGAGGCCGTGCTCGAAACCGTGGCCGCGGAGGGCCGGCACGCGATTCGGTTCTGGAATTTCATTCCTCGGCTGCACACGGCGATGGCGTCGGGCCTCGATCGCTACATGGTGTTCAATTCGGGCCGGTTCCTCGCCTATTCCCGGCGCGCGTCCACGCCCGGGGCGCTCGCGCGGGCGCTGCCCACGGCGTCGGGGGTCGGCAGTTCGGCGTCCGCCCTGACGATTCACTGCCTGGCGGGACCCATGCCCGGGCGGTCCATCGAGCACCCGCGGCAGATCCCCGCGTACCAGTACTCGTTCCGCTATGGTCCGCACCCGCCGTGTTTCGCGCGGGCGACGCTGGTGGCGATGCCCGGCGACGGGGAGCCGCGACTGCTCGTCGGCGGCACGGCCAGCGTGCGCGGCGAGGATTCGATGCACGACGCGCGGCTGGCGGCGCAGGTGGACGAAACGCTCGCCAACCTCGCCAGCATCGTCAGCGCGGCGGCAGCAGCCATCGGGTCGGAACGCGGCGCGCCCGCGCCGGAGACGAGCGTGGCGGACAGCCTGCGGTGTTTCACCGATCTTCGTGTCTATCTGCCGCGCCTCGAGGACCGCCCCGAGGCGCTCGCGCTCCTGGCGCCCAGGTTTCCCGGCGTCTCGCAGATCGAAGTCGTCCCCGCGGATCTCTGCCGGCGGGAGCTCGTCGTCGAAATCGAAGGCGTCGCCGCGCCCCGCGGCTAGCCGGAACCGAGCGGCAACTACTGCACCCGGCCGATGTCCTTCAGCGCGGCGCGCGCGGCATCGACCGTGCGGTCCACGTCCTTCTCGGTATGAGCGGTAGAGAGGAACCACGCTTCGAATTGCGAGGGCGGCGGGTAGACGCCGCGGGCGAGCATCCCCCTGAAGAACCGCGCGTACTGCTCCGTATTGGCGCTGGTCGCCGACTGGTAATCGCGCACCGGACGATCCGTGAAGAACGGCGTCAGGAGCGACCCGACGGCGTTCACCTGCAGGGGCACACCGGATCCGCGAGCGGCGTCCGCCAGCCCGTGGGCGAGGCGCGTGCCGAGACGCGCCAGCGAGGTGTAGGTGCTGGGCTTCAGCTGCGACAGGCACCAGAGGCCCGCGGTCATCGCGAGCGGATTTCCGCTGAGCGTGCCGGCCTGATACACGGGGCCGGCCGGCGAGACGAGCGCCATCAGATCCGCGCGGCCGCCGTAGGCACCGACCGGCAGGCCGCCGCCGATGATCTTGCCGAGGCACGTCAGGTCGGGCGCCACGGCGACGAGCTGCTGCGCGCCGCCGGGTGCGGCACGGAAGCCCGAGATGACTTCGTCGAAGATGAGCAGCGCCTTCTCCGCCGTGCACAGCTGGCGCAGCGCGCGCAGGAACCCGTCGGCCGGGGGGACGAGCCCCATGTTGCCGGCGATGGGCTCGACGATGACCGCGGCAATCCGGTCGCGGTTGGCGTCGAACAGTCGCTCGACGGATGCCAGGTCGTTGTAGCTCGCGACCAGCGTGTCCGCGCTCGCGGCTTTCGTCACGCCTGGACTGGTGGGGACGCCCAGCGTCAGTGCGCCGGAGCCGGTCTTCACGAGGAACGCATCGGCGTGTCCGTGATAGCAGCCCTCGAACTTGACGATGAGGTCGCGGCCGGTCGCGGCGCGGGCGACGCGCACCGCGCTCATCGTCGCTTCTGTTCCCGAGTTGACGAATCGCACACGTTCGATCGACGGCATCAACTTCGAGACACGCGTCCCGAGCTCCACTTCGAGCGGGCTCGGCGCACCGAAGCTCGTGCCGTTCTTCGCGGCGGCGGCCAGCGCCTTGACGAGGCCGCGCGGAGCGTGGCCGTGAATCAGCGGTCCCCACGACATCACGTAGTCGATGAAGGTGTTGCCGTCCACGTCCTCGATGCGGGACCCGGATCCGCGCGCGATGAAGAGCGGCGAGCCGCCGACGGCGGCGAACGCGCGGACGGGGCTGTCCACACCCCCGGGAAGAATCTGCTGGGCGCGGGCGAAGAGACGGGCGGAACGGGTTGTACGCATGGTAATCGTCTACGCCAGCGCGCGGGCGGCTTCGACCGCGTAGTAAGTGATGATGATGTCGGCGCCCGCGCGGCGGATGGACGTCAGGCATTCGAGCATCGCGCGTCGCTCGTCGAGCCAGCCGTTCTGCACAGCGGCTTTCAGCATGGCGTATTCGCCGCTGACGTGATACGCGGCCGTCGGGTACCCGAACTCGGCCTTCACCCGCTGGATCACGTCGAGGTAGGGCAGCGCGGGTTTGACCATGACGATGTCGGCGCCCTCTTCGATATCGAGGGCCACTTCACGTAGCGCTTCGGCCACGTTCGCCGGGTCCATCTGATGCGAGCGGCGGTCGCCGAACTGCGGCGCCGAGCCCGCGGCGTCGCGGAACGGACCGTAGAAGGCCGAGCAGTACTTGGCCGCGTACGACATCACGACGACGTGCTCGAAGCCCTGGGCGTCGAGCGCCCGGCGGATGGCGCCGACGCGTCCGTCCATCATGTCCGACGGGGCGACGATGTCGGCACCGGCCGCCGCGTGCGACAGCGCCGCGCGTACCAGCTCGTCCACGGTCGGGTCGTTGACGATCTCGCCCCCGACGATGAGGCCGCAGTGGCCGTGGTCCGTGTATTCGCAAAGGCACACGTCCGTGATGACGAGCACGTCGGGAAGGGCCCGCTTCAGGGCGCGCACTGCCGACTGGACCGGTGCATTCCCGTCGTGCGCGGCCGAGCCCACGCTGTCCTTGTGCTCGGGCAGGCCGAACAGCAGCACGCTCTTGACGCCGACCGCACGGGCAGTCGCGACCTCCTTCACCGCCTCGTCCACCGAGAGGTTGTACACGCCCGGCATCGACGGCACTTCCCGCCGTACGCCTTCGCCCTCGCAGACAAAGAGCGGGAGCACGAAGGTGTCGGGCGAGAGGCGCGTTTCGCGCACGAGCGCGCGCAAGGTCTCGGTGCGGCGAAGGCGTCGCGGCCGCCGCAAGATGTCGAGGGACGTATGTCTATCGGTGAGGCTCATGGTGGTGTCTAGCGAGGGCCGTGCGTCGGTGTGCGCCGCATCATGACGGCGTGGCCGGCTTGAAATGCGCCGCGATGGCGTCCACGAACGAGGGAATCGTGTAGTGGACCGGCAGAATCGTCGTCAGGATATCGAAGTGGGCGGCCGCTTCTGCGGTGGCGGGCCCAATCGAGGCCACGGGCGTCGTCCGCAGCAGGTCGGCGGCGGGTTCCGCGCCGACGACGCGCACGAACTGCCGGACGGCGGATGGGCTGGTGAAGGTGACGACGTCGAGCCGTTTCTCGAGCAGCATCCGGAAAACATCCGGCTCTCCGTCCCGCCCAGGCTCGGCGGCCACGGTGCGGTAGGCCACGACCTCCGTGACCTCGGCGCCGGCCGCCCGCAGTTCGTCCGCGATCACTTCGCGGCCGATGTCGGCGCGCGGGAGGAGCACTTTCGCGCCGCGCACGCTGCCGGCTTCGAGGATGGTAGCGACGAGCGCTTCGGCGCGGTACTCGGACGGCATCAGATCCACCTTCAGGCCGTGGTGCGCCAAACGCTCGGCCACCTTCGGGCCGACCGCCGCCAGTGCGACGCCGGCCAAGGCCCGCACGTCGCGGCGGCCGTCGAGTAGGCGTCCGAAGAACGTGTCCACCGCGTTGACGCTCGAGAATACGATCCAGTCGAACGTGTTCGCGCAGGCGCACGCCTCGTCCACGGGCGCGTAGTCGGCCGGCGGGATGATGCGAATCATCGGCGCTTCGACGGCTTCGGCGCCCATCATCTCGAGCCGCTCGACAAGTTCGGCTGCCTGCTCGCGCGGCCGCGTCACGAGCACGCGCTTGCCGGACAACGGACGCGTGTCGAACCAGCGGGGGTGCTCGCGCAGCCTGGCGACGCGCCCGACGACGAGCACGGCGGGCCGACGCTCGGCGGCGCGACTCGCCAGGAGCAGTTCCTCGATGGTCCCGACCTCGGTCTCCTGCGTGGGCAGCGTCCCGTCGTAGATGACCGCGGCCGAGTCTCCGCCGGGCCGCCCGTGCGCGACGAGCGTCTTCAGAATGGCCGGCACCTGCTGCGGCCCCGCGTAGCAGACGATCGTGCCGTCCAGGCTCGCGAGGCTCGTCCAGTCCACGGTCGTCCGGGCACGGCCTTCGTCTTCGTGGCCGCGGACGAAGGTCAGCGTGTCGCCTCCGCCGGGATACGTGACGGGGATACCCGCGTAGCTCGGACCGGCAATGCCGGCTGGCACGCCCGGGACGACTTCGAAGGGCACGCCCTGCTCGTGGAGGAACAACGCCTCCGCGCCGCCGCGGTCGAAGACAAACGGATCCCCCCACTTGAGGCGGGCGACGGTCTTGCCCTCGCGCGCTTTCTCGGCCAGCAGGTAGCAGATGGCTTCTTGCTCGACTGGCTCCGGCGCCGCCAGGCCGACGTCGATGCGCTCGGCCGACGGCGGGGCGTAGCGGAGGATGCGCGGGTGCACGAGGTGGTCGTAGATCACGACGTCGGCGGTCTGGAGGCACCGGAGGCCGCGTACGGTGATGAGACCCGGGTCGCCAGGACCAGCGCCGATCAGGTACACCGTCGCGTGCGTCACGGTTGAATCCCCCCGATGCTCGCCTGGATGCGATGCGCGTCCGCCAGGATGTCGCCGGCCCCGTCCGCCATCAGCTGCGCGCCCACCCGCCGGCCCACGGCGACGGGGTCGCTGACCGTCCCATGGGACATCCCGTAGATGGCTCGGCTGCCGTCGAGCGACACCACGACGGCGAGTAGCTCGAGGCCGTCCGGTGCCACGGGTGTGGCCAGCGCGCCGACCGGCGTCTGGCACCCGCCGCCGAGGGCTTCGACGACGGCCCGCTCGGCGCGGAGCGCCGCGTGCGCCACGGGGTCGTCGATCTGTCGGAGCGCCGCGGCCACGTCGGCATCTCGCTGGCGGATTTCGATGGCGACGATGCCCTGCCCGGGCGCCGGGACGCAGGCCGATGACGGGAGTCGGACGGAAATCCGCGACGCCATGCCGAGGCGGCGCAGGCCCGCCGCCGCGAGGACGATCGCGTCGTGATCGCCCCCATCGAGCTTGCGGAGCCGCGTGTCGAGGTTGCCGCGAATGGGCGCGAAGCGCGCCTGCGGAAAGAGCCGCGTCAGCTGCGCGATCCGCCGCACGCTGCCGGTGCCGAGCGAGGGGGACGGCCCGAGGGCGGCGACGACCTGATTGAAGGACATCGCCGTGGGGCTCAGGCCGGCGATGACCGGTGAGGTCAGATCGACGTCGCCCGTCATGCCGCGAATGGCGTCCCGCCCGATGGTCATGTGCTGGGGCAGCACGATGGCGTCCAAAGGGTCCTCCCTGGGGAGGACCGCGCCGATCGTGAGCGATTCGAGCAGCATGGCCGGCATGTCCTTGCTGCTGTGGACGGCGAGGTCGATTTCCTCGCGGAGCAGTGCGTCTTCGATTTCCTTGACGAAGAGGCGCTTGCCGCCGATTTCAGAGAGGGGCGCGTCCTGGAGGCGATCGCCGGATGTCTTGATGACGACGATGCGGCACGGGGGGCCGCCGGCGTCCTGCAGCCGCGACGCGACGGTGTGCGCCTGCCACAGGGCAAGCTGGCTGCCGCGTGTGCCGAGGCGGAGTTCGTCAGGCATGGGAATGGTCAGCGGGACGACGGGCGCGACTTGGCCCGCATGAACGGTTCGACGCGCCCGCCCATCTGGCGCTCGGCCTGCTGGCGATCCTGATCCCCGTCGGCGGCGGGGGTCAGCCGGAACAGGCGGGTCAACGCCTCGGCATACGCGGCGATGGCGTCCTCGTCGCCGAGGCCCTTCAGCTGCTCGGTGGGTGCCAGGAGCAGCTTCTCGACGAGCAGGCGCGTAATCTCGTCCACGCAGGCCCGGGCCTCGGGCCTGGCGTCGGGCGGCAGCGACGACAGCTTGAAATCGAGCCGCTCGAGCTCCGAACGGCGGATCGCTTCGAACCGCTGGCGTAGCGCCACCACGGTCGGAATCGCCCCGCGGGACTTGAACCACGCGGCGAACTTGTCGATTTCCTCGCCGACGATGGCCTCGGCGCGCTCGACTTCGCTCGCGCGCCGGGCGAGGTTCTCCTGGACCGTGGCCTGCAGGTCGTCGATGTTGTAGAGAAATACCTGTTCGATTTCGCCGGCGGCGGGCTCGACGTCGCGCGGCAGGGCGATGTCGATGAGGAAGAGCGGCCGGTTGCGGCGCACGCGCATCGCGCTCTCGACGTCGGCCTTCGTGAGGATGGGCGTCGCCGCGCCCGTGGCGGTGATGACGATGTCGCTGGCGCGCAGGGCGGCGCCCATTTCGTCCCAGGGGGCGGCGCTGGCGCCGCCGATGGCCTCGGCCGTCCGCGCCGCGTGCGCCATGGTGCGGCTGATGATCGTCACCTGCCGCACGCCCTGCGATTTCATGTGCAGGGCGGTCAGCTTGCCCATCTCGCCGGCGCCGATGACGAGCACGTTCCGCCCCTTCAGATCGCCGAAGATCTTGCGGGCCAGGGCGACGGCCGCGTAGCTGATCGACACGGCGCCTGACGCGAGGGCGGTTTCGGTGCGCACACGCTTGCCGACCGCGAAGGACGCATGGAAGAGACGGTTCAGGACCGGACCGGCCGTCCGCGTGCCGCCCGCAACGGTGTGCGCCTCCTTGATCTGGCCGAGCACTTGCGGTTCGCCGACGACCAGGGAATCGAGTCCGGCGGCGACGCGGAAGAGATGCCGGGCCGCGTCCAG
>JBEQUD010000140.1:0-3202 GCA_040349235.1 Acidobacteriota bacterium | reverse complement strand
ATGCGTCGCTCGCGGCCCGCGCCGCTGTCGGCGGCACGCTGCTCGCGGGCTTCGACGTCGTGCCGTGGGTGCTCGCCGCGATGCGCGAGGCCGTCGTCCGCTGGCCCCTCGGCCGCGGGCTCGCGGCCGCACGCGCGATTGTGCCCTCGTCCCACCTGAACTTCTGGATTCACCACAACGAGCGCCAGTTCAACCAGCCCTACATGGCCACGATCTGGGCGCCCCACCACGTGAGCGCCGTGTTGCTCTCTCTGCTGCTCGTGCACGTGGCCGGCCGTCGCCGGTCGCGGCTCGGGGCGGCATGGGCCGGCCAAGACTGCACGACGGCGGTCATGCTGGCGGCCCTTCCCGCCATGTCCGCCTACGTGGCCCTGGCATTTGTCGTGGCCGTCGCCGCGGTCGTCGTCCTCGCGGCGTGGCGCGCCCGGTGTCCCCCCTGGCGGACCGAGGCGTGTCGTGCCTGGGCACGAGTGGGTGTGCCGGCGGCCCTGCTATCCGCGCCGGTCGTCCTCGCGCTGGCTGGAAGCGAGGGCGGGCAATTGACCATTGCGGTCTCCGCGGCGGGCGGCTGGATGAACGGTGCGTTCTGGACCGCGGTCGTTGGCGATCGGCCGATCGCCCGGCTGCTCGATTCGCCGGCGGTGTACCTCGTGCAATTCGGGCTGGTTGGCGTCCTGGGCGTGCGCGGGCTCGTCCGCCGCATACGGCAACGGACACTGACCGACCGGCAGCGGGATGCCGCGACCATCGCGGCCGCGATCGCGGTGCTTGTGACGGTGGTCCGGCCGCCGATGGGCAGCCCGAACAATCTGTTCGCGCGCCCGATGCTCGTCGTCTGGATGGTGCTCGCCTGTTTCGCCGCGGCGGAGTGGGCCGAGCCTGGACGGCGCTGGCTCCGAGCGGCGGCCCTGACGGTGTCCGTCGCGGGGACGGCGCTCGCGGTGGCTGGTGCAACGGCCGAAGGGGCGTTGTTCTGGCCGACGCGGCCCGACGTGGTGGGCGCGGCGCACTGGATCAACGGCCACGCACCGCCCGACGCGATTGTCGCCGACACATCGGCGCAGCCGGGGCTCGGCTACTGGCTATGGCGCCGGACAGTCGTGTCCGACCGCCGCCTCGCGCAGCTCTTCGGGGCGACCGCGTCCCAGTACGCCGACGCGACCGAGCGACTACGCGACGCGTCCGACGCGCCATCGTCGCTCGCGGCGTGGCAGCGGTTCAAGGACCTCCGCGCTGACGTCGTCCTCATGGATGCACCCGTTCCTGCGTGGGCACAGCCGCCGTGCTTCCGCCTGGTGGACACCAGCGAGACGCTCGTGGTCCTGACGCGCGCGCCTGGTTGCCCCGGCGCGCCGTAATCAGCCGCCAGGTGGGGGGCGTGTCCGCGCGTTCGGTCCGCGCGCCGCTTGGGGCGCTCCTCGAGGTGGACGCGGGTGGGCATCGACGATATCGTTGTCTGTCGGATCGGGCCTTGAGCATCCCCATCACCAGCATGCGTGCGCGTGGAGCAGTCGTTTGAGCGAGCGGGTCATCCGCTGGGTGCGCACGTCGCCGGTCGCCGTGCCCGTTCTCGTGTTCCTGCTGTCGCTGCCGGCGGTGACGGTTCGTTTGTACGCCTCGGACGAGATCGAGTACTTCGCCTATCTGCGTTCCGTGTGGTTCGATCGCGATCTCTCGTTCGACAACGAGTATCACTACTTCTACGACCGTGGCGTCGGACGAGGCGCCCGGTTCGAGCAGGCGTTCCTCGAAACATCGACGGCCACCGGCCTCCGCGTGAATCTGGCGCCGGTCGGCACCGCCATCATGTGGGCGCCGTTCTACGCCGTGGCGGATGTGGGGGTGAGGGCCGCGCGTCTACTGGGCTCCCGTGTGCCGGTGGATGGATTCTCTCGTCCGTACATCGCCGCTGTTACCTACGGATCCGCCGTGTACGGGTTTCTCGCCGTGCTGCTATCGATGGCGGCGGTCAGGCGCATCGTCGGCGGCGGCACCGGTCCGGTGGCTGCGGTGTGGATAGGTACGCCGCTGGTGTTCTACATGTACATCGCGCCGGGCTTCTCGCACGCCTGTTCTGCGTGCGCGGTGGCGGCCTTCGTCGTCGCGTGGCTGCACGTGCGCGAGCGATGGTCCTTGGGCGGCGTCGTTGCTCTGGGGGCGCTGGCGGCCCTGATGGGCATGGTTCGCGAGCAGGACGTCTTCATCGCGATTGGTCCCGCCGTGGACTATCTGGTCAGCACGATTCGCGTGGTTCGCGATCGCGGAGGCGCCGTGGCTTCGCGGGCGGTGTGGGCGCTTGCGGGCGTCGGCACCGCGGCGGTGTGCGCGCTGCCGCAAGCCGCCGCGTACGAGGTGCTGTACGGGCACTTGGGCCCGTCGCCGATCGTCGCGCACAAGATGACGTGGACCGCACCCTACGCATGGCAGGTGCTGGCGTCCCCCCAGAACGGCCTCTTCTTCTGGACGCCCCTCGCCTTGCCGGCGCTGCTCGGCCTGGTGTGGCTGGCCTTGGGCTGGGTTCGGGCACCGGAGCGCCGTGGCGCGCCGCCCGACGCATGGATTGGTGCCCTGTGCCTGCTCATGGTGCTGACGCAAATCTACGTGTGCGGCAGTTTCGCGACGTGGATGGGGGCCGGCTCGTTCGGCCAGCGCCGTCTGGTCGGCCTGACGGTGTTCTGGGCCGTTGGGCTGGCGGCGCTCGTTCGCGCGCTTGCCGCGGGCTGGCGCCAGTGGGCCCTTGCCGCCGTGGTCACGGTGTGCGTGTGGTGGAACCTCGGCCTCATCGTTCAGTTCGGCACCGGCTTGATGGATCGTCAGGCCATGGATCCTCCCGTGAACGCGTACCATAACTTCGTCAGCATCCCGAGGATGCTCCCGACGCTCGCGTATCGATACGTCTTCGACCGCGGGTCGTTCTATCAGACGCGGATGTTGCCGACGCCTTGATCTCCGATCGCCTCCTACGCCTCGTTCGCTGCCCGGATTGCCACGGGCGTCTCCTGTCCGACGCGGCCGATCTGCGCTGCGAGGGATGCGGGCTGCGTTTCCCGAGGACCGAACCCGACCATCTCGTCCTGCAGCCCTCGAGCGCGTACGACGAGACGACGAAGTTTCTCGAGGAAGGTTTCCACGCGGACGGCCGCGACGAGACCGTATCGCCCCCGCTTCTGTCGGCCGCCGTGCGCAACACGATGCTGCGCCG
>JBEQUD010000119.1:0-3659 GCA_040349235.1 Acidobacteriota bacterium | reverse complement strand
GCTCCCATTCTGGAAGCACGTGAAGTCCGGTCGGTCGCGCCAGGCGAAGGGCCCGCACAAGCGGACGCCAGCCTTGATGGCCGCATCGTGCACGATATTGATCGCGCGCTCGTAATCGGGCGTGCCCGGCTTGAAGCCGGAGAAGTTGCCCAGGTCGCCGCTGGCGGCGAAGACGGCGCTCACGCCCGGCACCTTGGCGATGGCGTCGGCGTCCTTCAACCCGTCGAGCGTCTCGATCATCTCGATGAGGACGACGTTGTCGTTGATGGTATTGCGGTAGCCGCCCGGCACGTTGCCCCACATGTTGCCGTCGAACGCCTGGCCGCCGCCGTTACTGCGGCGTCCAAGCGGCGGGAAGTACGTCCAGTTGCGCGCCTCGATCGCCTCGGCGACTGAATCGATGGTCGGCACGACGACGACGAGCGCGCCGGCATCGAGCGCGTGCTGAATCTCGCGCTCGTCGGCATACGCCACGCGCACGCCCGGAACCGCCTTCGCGTTCGGGCAGGTACGCCACATGCGCGCCACGGCCTGCCAGTCGCGGTCGTTGTGCTGCATCTCGGTCCAGATGAAGTCGTAGCCCGCGTTGGCCATGGCACAGTAGGTGGAGGGATCCGTGGAACTGAACACGGTGCCGCCCGTCACCTTGGCCCCCTGCATCATCTTCAGCTTGACCGGATTCCAGATCTTCGACCCCGCCGGCGGGTCGAACGCACCGCCGTATTTCCACGTGGCCGGGTTGAACGGCCCCTGGTTGACCGCGCCGGTGGGCGCCGCGTCGCGGGCATGGCTGTCCTTGCCCGCCGGCGCCGCGAGCGGGAACTGGGTCGTGCCGGGCGCCACGTTGTTCGCATACGGGTCCGCGTTCGGCGCGGCGTTGGGCGCGGGGTTGGGCGCGGGGTTCTGCGCGTGCGCCACGAAGGCCACGGCCACCACGGCCGCCGCGCACAACACGAGGGCGGCGACACTCGGGCCCGTGCGACGCGACGGGCGGCTATCGATGGGAGCGTTCATGGTGCGGGCCTCCTTGCCTGGGTGTCCCGAAGGGGGGACGTCGGTCGGGATGCTACCAGACAACCAGGGCCAATCCTAGGAGGGATTTCGGCATATCGGATATAAGGTGTGGTGATGCGTCGCGCGCTGACCGCTCTCCTTGCCGCTTCGCTCGTGCTCGCGCTCACAGGCGCCGCGACGCGATCCGCCGCGGCCGAGGACCCGCCGATTGGCACGGTCCTGGGGCGCGCCGCGGCCTACGTGGACACGCTCGTCGAGGAGCTGCGCGGCATCGTCGCGGAGGAGCGATACACGCAGGACGTCGTCCCACCGAACACGCTCACCCCCGGCCTGAGCATCAGCGGCGGCAGCGGCCGCGGCGCGTTGCCGTCCGGCGCCCGCCCGTCCACGACCCGCCAGCACCGCGATCTGCGGTCCGACCTGCTGCTCGTCCGCCCGATCGGCTCGGCGAACTGGGTGCAGTTCCGCGATGTCGTCGAGGTGGACGGCCGGCCCGTCCACGACAGGGACGGGCGCCTCCAGCGGCTCTTCCTGCACCCCCAGGCGTCGATCGCCGCGCAGTTGAGCGACATCGCCCAAGAGAGCGCCCGCTACAACATCGGCAACCTCGAACGCACGGTCAACGTGCCGGTGCTGCCGCTGGTGTTCCTCGCGCGGGACCTCCAGGGCCGGTTCGAGTTCACCCGCGTGGACCAGGAAGGCACGAGGCCCCCCGGTGCATCGACCACACCGAACGGCGTGCCTGGCGGAACGGCCTTTGCCATCAGCCGAGACGCGTGGGAAATCCGCTATAAGGAAACCGCCACCGGCACCCTCATCCGCACGACCGCCAGCCGCGATCTGCCGGCGCATGGCCGTTTCTGGATCGAGCCGCTGACGGGTCGCGTCCTGATGACGGAGCTCCTGCTCGACGACCCGTTCGTGCACGCCGCCGTCCACGTCGTCTACCGCATCGACCAGAAGCTCGGGCTGCTCGCGCCCGCCGACATGCGCGAAGCCTATGTGCTGCACGCGACCAACGTGCGCATCGAAGGCGCGGCCAAGTACGCCCGGTTCCGGAAGTTCCAGGTCACCGTCGATGAGGATCTGGCACCCATCAAGTAGCACGACGGAAGGCCGCCCGAGAGGCGGCACCGTGCATACCACCCATGCCCAAGAGCATCATCATCTGCGCGGACGGGACCGGTAACACCACCATCAAAGGCCGCGGCACGAACGTGTTCAAGCTGTATGAGGCCGTCGATGGCAACGGGCACCGCCGCGACAGCACCCTCGATCAGCAGGTGGCTATCTATCACGACGGCGTGGGCACGGAATCGCTGAAGTGGTTGCGTCTGTTCTCGGGCGCGACCGGGTGGGGCCTGAGCCGGAATGTCAAGCAGCTGTACGGGGAACTGGCGCGCGTCTACGCCCCCGGCGATCGCATCTTCCTCTTCGGCTTCAGTCGCGGCGCGTTTACCGCGCGGACGCTGGCCGGCCTCATCACGACGTGCGGGATTCTCGACGTCTCCCGCTACGCGTCCAACCATCTGTTCCGGAAGGGCATCCGGGACGTCTACACGCAGTACCGGCGCAAGTACCAGACGCGACTGTCCCTGTGGTTGCGTGGCCGACGCACGATTGATCGAAACGCGCTCGACCGCCACCAGTACGCCTACGCGCCGGCGGCCGCCAGGGCCGAGCCGCCGATCGTGCACTTCATCGGGGTATGGGACACGGTAGACGCCGTGGGCGCGCCCCTCCGCCTGGCGGATCTCATCAACACGGTCGTCTGGCGGTTCAAGTTCCCGGATACCTCGCTCAGCCCCGATGTGGGGCACGCCTGCCAAGCCCTGGCGATCGACGAACCGCGACAGAGCTTTGCGCCGGTGCTGTGGGACGAATCGCGGCAGGACCCGGCGACGCCTCGCATCGAGCAGGTGTGGTTCGCCGGTGCACACTCGAACGTCGGCGGCGGCTATCCGCGGCAGGGCATGTCGCTCGTTGCACTGGACTGGATGATGGCGCGGGCCGAAGCGCACGGACTCCGCTTCCACGCGGATGTCCGGCGGTTGTACCGCGAGGGCGCGGACGTCAACGACAAGCGCTACGATTCGCGCGCCGGCCTCGGCGTGTTCTATCGATGGAAGCCGCGCGACGTCCAGCAGATCTGCGACCGGTGCAGCGTGACGCCCAAGATCCACCGGTCCGTCTTCGAGCGCATCGCCCGCGGCACAGAGGGCTACGCACCGGGATCGCTGCCCGTTCGGTGCGACGTCGTCAGCACCACGGCCTCGAGCCGCGTACGCGATGAGATTGCGGTGACCGTGGCCAACCTGTTCGGCGCGGCGCCGCCGCTCCTGCGGCGCACGCCGGGGTGGCGTGCGGTCGGCACCTGCGGCTACTGGCTGCTGTTGTTGTCGTCCATGGCCCTCGGAGGCCTGACGGTGCGGCAATACGTGGTGGACAGCCTCGCCCTCAGCCACGGGCTGCGGGCGGGCGCCGAGCACCTGGCCGACAACGGCCTCAGCCCCGGGTGGATCATCATCGCGGCGCGCACGGCGTGGCACTACCAGGCGTTGGTCGGTGCCACCGTCCTTTCCCTGGTCCTGCTGGTCGTGGCGGACCGGCAACTGGACCGCATCTACTCGTCGTTCTGGCACCGC
>JBEQUD010000109.1:0-2896 GCA_040349235.1 Acidobacteriota bacterium | reverse complement strand
AGGGGCAGCCCGTCGAGGCGCGCGCAGAGGCGCACGACAGCATCGAGGTCGCGCTCGTACACCGATGCACCAGCGTCGCTGGCGCGGGCCAGGAACAGCTGCACCACCGCGGCCTGCGACAGCGCCGGGTCATCGACCGCCGGGACGACGAGCGGCGCCAGCGCCAGCAGCGTGGCTGTCGGATAGCAGCCGGGATTCGCCACGAGGCGCGCCGCGGCGACGGAGACGCGCTCGCGCTCGGTCAGGCCGTACGCGACACCTTGCGGCATCCGCTCGGCCTCCGGATACCAACGGGCCCGTGCCGTGCGGTCGCGGAGCCGGAATGTGCCCGAGAGATCGATGACGCGCACGCCGGCCTCGACGAGCGCCGGGCCGACTTCTGCGGCGTTGGCGTCGGGCAGCGCGAGAAATACGATGTCCGCGTCGCGGACGAGGGTGTCCGTGGACAGTGGCGTGAGTTCCCCGTCCCAGATGCGAGTGAGCGCCGGAAGCCGCCGGGTTGCTGTTCCCGAGGACATTCCGCCCGAGGACATTCCGCCCGAGGACATTCCGCCCGAGTACATTGCTGCGGTGACCGTCACGCCCGGATGGCGGCCAAGAATGCGGAGCAGTTCCTGCCCCGTGTAGCCGGTGGCGCCCGCAATCGCGACCCGCGCAACCTTCGTGTTCGACAGGGCCTTCGTGTCAGGCAGGGCGGCCGGCCCAGCAGCTGTTGCCGCGACGGGTGCTACTGGCGGGAAAACGGTATGCATCAGAAAGAATATTTATACACAAGACCCAGCGATTGATCAATTGAATTCGATGTATACTCGTCGGCTACTTCATGAAAGCACGACGCCAGGCCCTCATTCTCGAACTTGTCGATCGCGAGGCGCTCCGCAGTCAGGACCAGCTGCGGCGGCGCCTCCTGAAGCGTGGCTTCCGCGCCACGCAAGCGACGATGTCCAGGGATATCGCGGATCTGGGCTTGGTCAAGCGGGCGGGGGACGGCGCCTACCAGAAGGCCGGCGCGGAGACGCCGAATCCCGCGGCTGCACTGTCCGCACTCGAGCGGGCGGCGACGGATTTTCTCCGCAACGTCGATCGCGTGCAGCAGTTGCTCGTCATCCGCACGGGCCGCGGGCAGGCGCAGGCCCTCGCGGAAGTCATGGACCGCGCGCGGCTGTCCGATGCCGTTGGCACCATCGCCGGCGACGACACCGTGCTCATCATCGCCCGCGACGCCCGGCGCGCGGCGGCGCTCGCGCGCCGCCTCGAGGGCTACGCCCGGCGCGCCTGAGGCCGACGGTCTCGATTCCCGCAACACAGCTTCCAGCATCACAGCGCTCCCGAAAGGCAGCGTTGCCGGAATGCCGTCGCGCAACGTACGATGCGGGGGAGATACTGAGCGCATGACAACTCTCTGGTCCGGCCGTTTACCCGCCCACGACACCGCGGCGTTCGAGTTCGGAGCGTCCTTCAGATTCGACCGGCGTCTGTTCGAGGACGACGTCACGGGCAGCCTGGCATGGGCCCGTGCATTGGCGAAGGCGGGCGTGCTCGGCCCGGAGGAGGCGCGGAACATCGATCAGGTGCTGACGGAGCTACTGGCGGAAGGGCGAACCAATCCCGGGTTCGTCACCGGGCCCGACGAGGACGTGCACAGCTTCGTCGAGCGGCACGTGGTCGCGCGGCTCGGCGATGCCGGGCGGCGACTGCACACAGGGCGCTCCAGGAACGAACAGGTCTCGCTCGATTTGCGCCTGTATCTGCGCCGTCGCATTCCCGTGCTGCAGCAGGGCATCGCCAGGCTCGTGGATGCCCTGGCCGCGCAGGCGTCGGCTGCGGGTGACGCGCTCGTACCCTCGTACACGCACTTCCGCCCGGCACAGCCGGTCCTGGTCGCGCATTTCTTCCTGGCCCACGCGGCGCCTCTCCGGCGCGACTTCGATCGTCTCGCCGCGGCCCGCGCGGAGGCCGACGCGCTTCCGCTCGGCTCCGGCGCCATCGCCGGGACGAGCTACGGCGTCGATGTCGAGGCGCTGGCCCGCGATTTGGGTTTTTCGCGCGTCGTCGCCAACAGCATCGATGCCTCGTCCGATCGCGACTTCGCCGCGTCGTTTCTCTACGCGTGCACGCTGACGATGGTGCACTTGAGCCGCCTTGCCGAGGATCTGATCATCCAGTCGGGCGACAATCACCAGTTCTTCGAGCTGTCGGACGCGCTCAGTACCGGCAGCAGCATGATGCCGCAGAAGAAGAATCCCGACCCGCTCGAACTGGTGCGCGGCAAGTCCGGCCGCACGCTCGGCCATCTCGTCGGGCTCCTCACCGCCATCAAGGGCTTGCCGAGCGGATACAACAAAGATCTCCAGGAGGACAAAGAAGGCGTGTTCGACGCCGAGGACACGCTTGCGGGGTCGCTGGCCGTCGTCCGCTCCGTCGTGGCCGGGTTGACGCTGAATCGCACGAAGACAGAGTCGGCGGCGTCGGGCCTGCTGCTCGCGACGGACGTGGCCGACTATCTCGTCGGCCGCGGTGTGCCGTTTCGGACCGCGCACGAGATCGTCGGCGCGCTGGTCAGGAAGCTCCTCGATGAGGGGCGCGAGTTCGAGTCGTTGTCGCTCGACGAGTGGCGCACCGTCAGTGAACTGTTCGACGCGGACATCGTCGCCAGGGTGACGCCCCGGGTTTCCGTTGCGCTCAAGCGGACGCCGCAGTCCACCGCGCCCGAGGCCGTGGCCGCGCGGCTTGCCGAGGTGCGGCGCTGGCTGGCCTCGCTCGAGGCGTAGGGCGGGCCGCTATTGCCACCCCGAAACCAGCTCTGCTACTATTTGCCCGCGCCTTCGCGCTTCCTTTCCCCGCCACCGGATCCTTGGAGCATTTGGATGGAACAGCGCCAGCTTCGGCTTGGTGA
>JBEQUD010000097.1:0-2088 GCA_040349235.1 Acidobacteriota bacterium | reverse complement strand
ACCGAGGCTTGTTCGGGGTCTACATGGCCGGCGCGGAGCGATCGACGCCCGCGGCGCGGGTCGGCGAGCTCGACGAGGAGATGGTCTTCGAGAGCCATGTCGGGGAAACCTTCGTCCTCGGCGCCTCGTCCTGGCGCATCGAGGACATCACCCACGACCGCGTCCTCGTGTCGCCGGCGCCGGGGCAGCCCGGCAAGATGCCGTTCTGGAAGGGAGACCGCGCCGGCCGGCCGATCGAGCTCGGCCTGGCCATCGGCAGGTTGGCGCACGACCTGCTCCGGCTGCCCCCTGCCACCGCCGTGGAGCGCCTGACGCGCGACCACGATCTCGACCCGCGCGCCGCGGAGAACCTGCTGCGATACCTGCGCGACGAGATGGCCGCGACGGGGGCCGTGCCCGACGCCAGCACGATCGTCGTCGAACGCGTGCGCGACGAATTCGGCGATTGGCGGATCTGCGTGCTGTCGCCACGCGGCGGGCGCATCCATGCACCGTGGGCGATGGCCGCGACGGCGCAGATTCGCGCGCGAACCGGGGTCGATGTCGAAACGCTCTGGGGCGACGACGGGTTCGTCGTGCGGTTTCCGGATGTGGACGCCCCTCCGGACACCCAACTGCTCGTGCCGGACCCGGACGACGTGCAGGCGCTCGTCGTGGGCCAACTGGGATCGAGCGCGTTGTTTGCCGCGAAGTTCCGCGAGAACGCGGCTCGTTCGCTCCTGCTCCCCAAGCGGCGCGCCGGGATGCGCGCGCCGTTGTGGCAGCAGCGCAAGCGCGCGGCGGATCTCCTGGCCGTCGCCGCGAGGTACGGATCCTTCCCGATACTGCTCGAGACCTACCGCGAGTGCCTGCGCGATTTCTTCGACATGCCGGCGCTGGTATCCACATTGGCCGACATCCGACGCCGCACGATCCGCGTGGTCACCGTGGACGCCGACACGCCCTCGCCGTTTGCCGCCTCCCTGCTCTTCAGCTACGTCGCGAGCTTTCTCTACGACGGGGATGCCCCGCTCGCCGAGAGGCGGGCCCAAGCCCTGTCGATCGATCAGGCCCAGCTGCGCGAGCTCCTCGGGGACGCGGAGTTCCGCGAACTGCTCGATGCCGAGTCCGTGGAGGCGGTCGCACGCCAGCTCCAGCGCCTCGAGCCGCGATGGCAGGCGAGGAGCGCGGACGGCATCCACGACCTGCTCCTTGGGCTCGGCGATCTCACCGACGAGGAGGTCCGCGACCGCACGGTGAGCGCGGACATCGCGGTTCGCACGGCGTCCCTGATCGACCAGCGGCGCATCCTGTCGATCCGCATCGCCGGCGAGGCGCGCTACATCGCGGCCGAGGATGCGGCGCGCTTTCGCGACGCCCTCGGCGTGGTCATGCCCCGTGGCCTGCCCGAGGCGTTGCTCCAGCCCGTCGCGGACCCGCTGGGCGACCTGGCACGGCGCTATGCCCGGACACATGCACCGTTCGCGGCGGAGGAGTTCGCCGCGCGGTACAGCCTGGGCGTGGCCGTCGCCGAGGACGTCCTGACACGGCTGGCACTCGACGGACAGTTGCTCGAGGGGGAGTTCCGGCCGGGCGGCACGGGGCGCGAGTGGACCGACGCCGGCGTGCTGCGCCTGCTGCGGCAGCGCTCGCTGGCCAAGCTCCGACGGGAAATCGACCCCGTGGAGCCGGCGGCGCTCGGACGCTTTGCCGCGACCTGGCACGGTGTGTCCGCACGACGCCGCGGCGCGGACGCGCTGCTCGACGTCGTCGAGCAGTTGCAGGGCGCCCCCCTCGTTGCCTCGATCCTCGAATCGGAGATTCTTCCGGCGCGCATCGAGGGCTACGACCCCGGCGATCTCGACGTGCTGATGGCGGCCGGCGAAGTCGTGTGGGTCGGCGTCGATGCGCTCGGCGAGCGTGATGGCCGCGTGGCCCTCTACCTGGCGGACCAGCTGATCCCGCTCCTGCCGCCCGGGCGCAGTCCCGGCGCGCTCGAAGCGCCGGACCTTGGCGCGCACGAGCAGGCCCTGCTCGCCGCCCTTCGTACGCGCGGCGCCTCCTTTTTCGGGGCCCTCCACGACGCGGCAGGCGGCGGCTACCCGGACG
>JBEQUD010000091.1:0-3046 GCA_040349235.1 Acidobacteriota bacterium | reverse complement strand
CGTCCGGTAGGTAGCTAGTGGACGGTCGTGGCCGGATGACCGGGCAGATCGGCGCCGGCCGGCTGCGCCGCCAGTACCCGCCGGATCATCGCCTCGAGCGTCGCCTGGTCGATCGCAAACGGGCCGGCGACGGCGGCGCCGAGCGTGATTTCAATCGCGATGACCACGCCGCCCTCCTCGTAGGGGTTGACGATCCAGCTGAGCCCGCGCAGGGCGATGGTGCGTGCCTCCGCCTCTGGCCGCTTCTGCTGGTCCATGACGCGCAGCATCCCCTCGAGCACGAACCGGACGTCGTCGTCGGTCCAGGCATCAGGAGGTCGCTCGACGCCGTCGATTGTCGCCGTCGTCGCGAAATCCGTTCCCCGCAACCACACATCCACCTGCACCGTCATGACGCGAGCGCTCCTTCAAGCGCCGTGACCGTCGTCGCCGGGGGCCGGCACGCGCGGTCGCGGCACACATACACCGTGGTCTGATTCGCCACAGTCGCCATCTCCGCGACCAACGGCAACACGCCGGCCAGCCGGGTGAGTTCCGCACGCGAGACCCGCAACTGAATGGCAAAGGGCATGTAGCGGTACGCCAGCGTCCGTTCGAGCGATCGATCGGCGTCCGGCCCCCCACTGTCGGCGATCACCACCACCTGCTGCACGCCCGCGACGGCGGTCGAGAGCGCCGCGGCCATCATCGGCACCCCGCGGCCCAACTGCTCGAGCCGCGTACCGAACGCGCCGAGCGTGCGCTCGATGCGCGCGGGCCAATCCGGGTCGTCCACCAGGTGCGACAGCACCAGCAGATTCGACACCGACACGGAGCTGGCCGTCGGCTCCGCGCCGTCGTAGTCGTCCTTCAAGCGAAGGAGGACGCTCGGGTCGCGGCCGCTCGTGCTGAACCACCCCGCGCCCGCCTCGTCCCAGAAGAGATGGTCCTGGCGTCGCTGAAGCGCGACCGCCCACTCCAGCCACGACGGATCGGGATCGGCCTGGAACAGCTCGAGGAGACCGAAGACCAGATACGCGTAGTCCTCGGCGTAGCCGTCAATACTGGCGTTGCCACCGCGGTAACAGCGGAGCAACCGACCCGTGCCGGGGTCCCACATGCGCGCGCGGATGAACCCGGCGGCGCGGCGGGCCGCATCGAGGTACGGCGCGGCAGCGGGGTCGCCCTCCTCGGCCATGGACGCCACCACGCGCGCGGTTCTCGCACATGCGGCGATCATCAGCCCGTTCCACGCCGTCAGAATCTTGTCGTCGCGGTCCGGCCGCGGGCGGCCGAGCCGATGCTGAAACATGGCGACGCGAGCTCTGCTGAGCGTTTCGACGACCTCGTCTGCGGATTTCCCCGCCTGCGTCGCCAGATCGTCGATCGACCGCGCGACGTAGAGCAGGTTCTTGCCCGTGAACTCCTGCTGAGGGTCCGCGGGTGCGTTGCCGCCAGGTTCGATGCCGAACCGCCCGCGTACGATGCCGGCCTCGGCGCCGAAGAGCGCATCGATTTCGTCCGCGCGCCAGAGATAGAACGCCCCCTCGGACTTGTGCGCGTCGGGCTCGCCGGCCGTCTCGGGCACGAGGCTGTCCGCGTCCTCTGCCGAATAGAAGCCGCCGGCCGGATCCGTCATCACGCGCAGAACATAGAGCAGCGTGTCTTCAGCCACCTCGAGGTAGAGCGTGTCGCCCGACGCCTGCGCGCCCTCGACGAACGCGATGATCAGCTGGGCCTGGTCGTACAGCATCTTCTCGAAGTGCGGCACTCGCCATTCGGCATCGACGGAATAGCGGTGGAAGCCGCCCCCGACGTGATCGCGCATGCCGCCGAGCGCCATCGCCCGCAGCGTGCGCAGCGCCATCGCCCGGGCGTCGCCGTTGCCGGTCCGCGCGTACTCGCGGAGGAGGAACAGCAGCTCGGATGGACGCGGGAACTTCGGCGATTCGCCGAAGCCGCCGCGCTGGGCGTCGAACGCCTGTCGGAACTGCTGGACGGTGCGCTCGAGCGCCGACGGCCCGGGCATCGCCGTCGCCTCGGACGCGCCGGCGGCCTCGCGCAGCTTGGCGGTCAGCGCCGATGCCGACTGGCGCACCTTCTCGCGATCGGCGCCCCAGACACGCGCCGTTTCCCGCAGAACGTCCACGAAGCCCGGCCGGCCCCACCGCGCCGCCGGCGGAAAATACGTGCCGCCGTAGAACGGTTCGAGGTCCGGCGTCAGCCACACGCTCATGGGCCATCCGCCCGAGCCGGTGGTCGCCTGCACGAACGCCATGTACACCCGATCGACGTCCGGGCGCTCTTCGCGGTCCACTTTGATGGCGACGAAATGCGCGTTGAGCACGGCGGCCACGTCCGCGTTCTCGAACGATTCGTGCGCCATGACGTGGCACCAGTGGCAGGTGGAGTAGCCGATCGACAAGAAGATGGGCTTCTCTTCCGTCCGGGCCCTGGCAAAGGCCTCATCGCCCCACGGCAACCAGTCCACAGGGTTGTTGGCGTGCTGGAGCAGGTAGGGGCTCTGTTCCCGGGCGAGGCGGTTCACAGCGTCTGATTATGCCACTGCGGTAGAATTCTCATCGGAGGCCCCATGACCGACACGTCCCTGCTGTCCGACAAACGCGTGGCGATGCTCGTCGAGGACGAGTTCGAGGACCGCGAGTTGACCGGTCCGCTCGAGCGGCTGCGCGCGGCGGGCGTGCACGTGACGGTGGTCGGACCGACGGTCGGCGTCATCTACCAGGGCAAGCACGGCAAGGCCTCCGTCATGTCGGACCTCGCAGCCGGCGTCGCACGCATGAAGGACTTCGATGCCCTCGTCATCCCCGGGGGACACGCACCCGACAAGATGCGGATGCGCCACGCCATGGTGGACCTGGCGCGCGACGCGATGGACACAGGCAAGCCCGTCGCGGCCATCTGCCACGGACCACAGCTGCTTATCTCCGCCAACGTCCTTCGCGGCCGTACGCTGACGTGCTGGCCCTCGATCGCGATCGACGTCAAGAATGCCGGCGGCCGCTACGTGGACAAGCCCGTCGTGGAGGACGGCAACCTCATCACG